>JAPLLS010000102.1 GCA_026387435.1 Candidatus Omnitrophota bacterium | reverse complement strand
TCCTCTCTATGTGCGTTTACATCCCGGGCAGGTTGATCCCCGTGGCTTCTTTCATTTTCTGGGCGGCTATTTCCTGCGAGCGTTTGATCGCCCGGTTAAAAGTATCCTTGATATCTTTCTGCAATCTGTCTTTTTGCCCGTCCAGAGAGCCAGCGCCGAAAGTCACTTCCTGGACCTCCTGCGAGCCGTTCATGGTGATCTTGACTATGCCCCCCGGACCTTCAATATCGAAATTTGTTTTATCCAGCTCCTTTTTTATCTCCTCGAGCTTCTTGCGCATCTCCATCAACCCTTTTATCTTATCAAACATGATTCTCCTGTAATTTTATGCTTTTTCTCTTTTCATGCCGCCGCCGTAAGGCATTTCCACGGTTTCTTCGATCTTGACCTTGAATATAACGAATTTTTCGGGAATCGCGACTTCGTAATTCTCATGGTGTTTTCCCGAACTGACCCCTTTGATAATCCTCTCCGTAGACAGGCTTATCTCTTTCTGGACCAGTTCCTTGGCGATGCTCTCGTAAACGTCTCCGTTCTCGATAAGCTCTACGCTGCCGTTGATCTGGTAGCTCTTCAGGCTTTCGGTATTGGCAAAAGACAGGGAAACCCGGGGATTGGCCCGGAGATTTTCGTAACTTTTCCCGATGATATAATCCACCAGAAATATACAGCCGCCTTCGATCTTCAAGATAAACTTGCTGGCGGCGTTAGGCCGGCCTTTAAGGTCGCAGGTAGCGATACTGATAAACTCCCTGTGCTTGAGCTGTTCGAGTATTGTCTTAGTTAGCATCTTAAACCCCTTGTTAAAACCCCAGTTCTTCTCCCACCAGGATCACCGTCATCCGTCCGCTGGCCACTTCCGATTCTATTATCAAAACCTGGCAGCACATCCGGTTATAATCCGGGGCAAGGCACTGGTCATTATGGCAGATCCCGTCTTTGACGCAAGGAGTATCCCAGCGCAGCCTTCTGCAATTCAAGGGAGTAACGTAATTCCTGGCCCGCTTGAGCGCCTCTTCGAGGTTAGAAGTGATCTTGTTCACCCCGCAAACCAGGATGACCCTGTTGGCGTCGGCGATCCCGGCTGTCCGGTGGCCGTAAGCGGAAAAAAATACCATTTCCCCTTTTTCGGAAATAGCGTTGGCGCTGCCCAGGAAAAAATCCGCCTGGGCCCCGAGCTTGCGGACCTTCATGCTTTCGTCGCGGCTCAAACCGGAGTCGTATTGGTTGAATATCTTGTTCCCCCTAGACTCCAGCATCTCGATGATCTCCATTTGCTCCAATGTCTGCGATCCGCAGAAGCCTATAGTCGCTTTCTCCGGGATCATATCCAGGATAGTACTATGCACCTGATCTTTATTCGCGCAAAAGATCCCGTCAATATTCCTTTTCTGCCAATTCCGGATAACTACGCCTACTTTTTCTTGCATTTCAATCATCTCCTATTAAAAATCAGCGGTTCATTTTTCCTTGGCCAATGCTTTGGCTTCTTCGCGGGGGAAATAATTATCCGTTAGCCGCAGGTAACCTTTCTTGTCCACGAGAAAATAAGCGGGCACGCCGTAAACGTCATAAGCGTCGGACGCCTCTGAGCCTGTATCCAGGATGATCCTGAAAGTAAAACCGTTATTCTTGGCAAACCTGGCTACCCTTGCCGCCGGCTCTCCGGAATTTATAGGCAGGATCTCATAACCTTCTTTCGACAATTCAAGCTGGTCCCGGTTAAGATCCTTAAGCGCTTTCTGGCAATAGGGGCACCAGGTCGTCCAAAAGAACAAAACCACCGGTTTTTTATCCTTGAAACTGGCCAACTCAACCTTGATCTGGTCGAGGTCTTTAAGGACAAAATTCGGGGCCAAAATTCTCTTTTTTTCGGCGGGGCTCGCGGCCGTTAATAAAAAAACTAAACATACTAGAATCCCCTTAACCAGATAATTTTTCATTTTTAGATACTCCTCACAGCGTTGAAGATAAAATATATGCCCACACCTATGAGCACAAGAGCACAGATCCTTTCAATATAGATCATCCATCTTCCGGATTTAGGCAAATGCAAAAGCGCGGTGGAAAATATACCGATCAAGATCAAAGTCAAGCCCATTCCGTAAGCAAAAACCATAAGCAAAGTCGCCCCGTAGACAACATTTCTGGTAGTGGCCAGGTAAGCCAATATCGCGACCAGCGCCGGAGCCACGCACGGAGATGCCACCAGCCCGGAAACCATTCCCAGCGCAAGCGCGGAAAGTCCGCCTTTATTCTTGACTTGGGACAATCGGCTTACGGCCGGGAAATACACCGCAAAAACCTTGAACATTGATAAACCTAAAAGAACAAATATAATCCCGACCGCGAGCAAAGTAACCGGGTGAGAACTTATCCTGCCGAACATCTTTCCGGTCAAAGCGGCTATCAAACCTAAAGCCGAATAAGTTAAAGCCAAGCCCGTGACGTAAAGAAAACTCAAAAACAGGCCTTTTAACTTAGAGCCTTTGGCGGCCACGCCGATATAACCGGCGGTTACCGGCAAAAGCGGATACACGCAGGGAGTAAAACTTAAAACCACACCTGCGAAAAATACAGAAACATAATCCCAGGGGTTACCTGATAGAGTCATTTATCCAGTTTAAATAGGTTTTGCTGCCTCCGGCTATCGGAACTCCGATAATTTCCGGGACAGCGTAGCTGTGCAGCGACTTAACCAGCCGGCAGACCTTGGGCAGATTAGCTTTCACGGACTTGGCGATCAACAAATATTCTTTAGCCCGGTCGATCTTACCCTGCCACCAAAAAAATGACTCCACCTTATCCACGATATTTACGCAGGCTGCTAACTTGCTCTTAAGCAAAGCTTTGGCGATCCTGGTCGCCTCGGTTTTTTGGGCTGCAGTTATAAAGATCACTACGTACATGTTGATTTTACTTTGCAAGCTTTTTAACTAATTTCGCCACTCGAGAGCCCAAGCGCTGGCACTCTTCGCTCGAACGCTCATCCGGCGAGCCGATGGCTACCGGGCCGTAGTGGTCACCTTTAGAATCACCTTGGATTATCATACCATGGATCAGCATGGCGTTCAAGATATCTAAGATGGTGGTTTCGTTTCCGCCGCCGATATTGCCGCTGGAGGAAAATGCCGCGCCGACCTTTCCTTCTAATTGGGTATGTAATTTTACCGAATCGTCCAGCAGCCTCTTAATCTGGTAAGCCATGGACCCGTAATAAGTCGGAGAACCGAGGATTATGCCCTGGTATTCCAGAAGGTCACTGGCTTTAACCTCAGAGACGTCCTTAACCAGCACTTCCACCCCCTCTTTGGTAACACCTTCTCCGGTCAACTCCGCCATTTTTTTGGTATTGCCGCCCTGAGAATAATAAATCACGATAACCCTGCTCATTTGACACCTCACTGGTTGATTTGTTTTACAAAACCCTGATTATCTCCGGTAAAATCTCGGTAGCTGCGCCCATGATCTTAAAATCGCAAATGTCCGATAAAGCCGAAGGCTGGGAATTGATCTCGATGATCTTGGCCCCGCGCTCCTTGGCATATAACGGAAGCGAGGCCGCCGGGTAGACGACTAAAGAGCTGCCCACGATCAAAAGAGCCCGGCAATCATCTAAAAGCTCTCTGGATCGGCTCAGATCAGTTTCGTCAAGCTGTTCCCCGAAAAGCACGATGTCGATCCGGAAACGCCCCTTGCACTTGAGGCAGCGCGGGCAGTAACGGGAGAATATTTTCAAAACCTCTACCCGTGAGCTCCGGGCTTTCTTAAGCAAAGAAACCATTTCCTTGACCCGGTCTTTTTCCAGCTTCAGGGTCGCCCCGCAGCTGCGGCAGCGCACCCGGAAAGCATTTCCGTGCAATTCGACGATCGAGCGTGTTCCGGCCTGCTGGTGCAGATTGTCGATATTCTGGGTGATCACCGCTTTCAACAGCGAGCTTTTTTCCAGGTAACTCAAGCACAAATGCGCTGGATTCGGTTTAGCTTGCAAAAGAACATTGTAAAAATCGCTGATAAAACCCACTAACTTTTCCGGGCTTTTCCGGAAGATCGAAACTAATCCGGGCATATTACCGTAAACTTCCGGGTCGTAAGTCTCCCAGAGCCCGCCGTTGCCCCGGAAAGTCGGGATCCCCGACTCATAAGATATCCCCGCTCCGGTCAAGCAGACGATCTTGCCCTTTTTGAGAATATTCCTGACAACCGCAATTTCTTTATCTGCGGGCCTGGCATTCTTGGCGGCCATAAATTTCACCGTATTTCACTTTAACATCATCACCGACATGATCCTGCCGCAGGACTCGCCTTCTTTGCGAAAAGAAAAATATTCCTCGTTGCGGCAACTGGTACAAATGGAACTTTCCGTAATGTTGCCGGGTTTTATTCCGCATAGGCTCAGCTGTTGCCGGTTGATCTCGGCTAAATCCAGAAAAAATTTTCCCCCTCGCCGCAGCAGCTTTTTCGGGAATTTATCTTGGAAATCTTTCCCGACTTCATAGCAGCAGCTTCGGATAACCGGTCCGAAAAAAACATGAATATTTTCCGGCCGGCAGTTGAACTCGCCGCGCATGGCTTCGATGGTTTTAGCTACGAGGTTGCCCTGGGTACCGCGCCATCCGGCATGGATCAGGCCGATCGAGCGCGTAAGTGCATCATATAAAAAAATTGACAGGCAATCCGCGGTGAATATGGCCACCGGTAAATTCTTTTGGTCGGTAATGATCGCGTCCGTATCCGCCAGCGCGCTCTCGTATTCCAGAGCTCCGTTGCCTTTCTGCAATAATCCCGGCCGCTTGATATTGACGCCGTGAGTCTGTTTGGCGCAGACAAGGCTGCGGTAATCAACGTTAAGCGATTTGAGAAAATACTTGCGGTTATCCAGCGATGCCTCGGTGCCGCCGTAATTAAGCGACATATTACCGTATGAACGGCTGGAAAAACCGGCGGTCAGTTCGCCGTCGAATAATCCGTTAAAAACTAACCCATTTTTACTTTTTGAGTCGTTTTGCTCCGCCATCTTCTATCCTGATAACTTTATTCCTGCTGTGCTGCCCCTGGACGATCTCTATATCGTATTTCTTGACCTTAAAATGATCGGCCAGAACTTCGATCAATTGGATATTTGCCTCTCCGTCGATTGCGGGCCTAGTCAGGTAAACTTTCAGGATCCCGTTCTCTGTTTTTACCTCGCGCCTGCTGGCTCTGGGGACCACCCGGACATTGATCTTCATATCCTAAAAAAACGCCTATAGCGAATCGATCTGTTTAGAATCCTGAATATTGATCAGTTTGTCGGAGAAACGGTCCAGCCTCCTTGAACTGTCGTCGTATTTAGTATGCGTATTGGAAATATGTTTTCCCAAAAGTTCGAAATCCTCGCGGAATTTATTCATCTCGCTGGAAAGGGTGCTCAAGTTCTTGAGGATCTGCTTGGCGTTCTCCTCGATCTTAAGCCCTTTTAACCCCAGACAGATGATCTGCAGATAAGCGTAAAAGGTGTTGGGCGAAACCGGGATGACTTTTTTGGAAACGCAATAAGGGAATAATTCCTCTTTAATGATAACCTCGTAATAGACGTTTTCCGCGGGGATGTACATCAGCGCGAAATCATAAGTGTTTTCCTGAGGCAGGATATATTTAGAGGCTATTTCGTCGATCCGGTTCTTGATGTCCTGGACGAACTTCTTCCGGGCGGAGGCTTTGGCCGCGTCATCGCCGCCGGAGGTGATTTTCTGGAAATTCTCGAGGCTGAACTTGGCGTCTACGGGAACGAGCTTTCCCGCCAATTTGATCACCGCATCCACCGCCTCGGAACTTTTAAAACGGTACTGCATGGCATAGAACTCGGTCGGCAACACCTGGGAAAGGAGATTTTCCAGGAAAATTTCGCCGATCTGCCCCCTTAATTTCGGAGCGCGTAAAAGTTCCTGAAGGCTGGAAATGTCTTTGGAGATCTCCATGATCTGCTGGTTACTGACCGTAAGCTTTCCCAGGGATTCCTGGACGCTGCCGAAAATACTGGTGGCGTTGCCCAGGCCGGAACTGATGACAGAATTGGCGTTCGCCAAATTCTGGCTCATGGCATCCAGCCGGGAGTTGATCTGGCTGAAAACCTTAAGCCCCACGACGATTATCCCCGCCGAAAGAAGCAGAAAAAGCCCGGCAAATATCCAAAGCATCCCTCAACTCCCCTTACCATGACAACCTCGTAGGTTGTCCTACCCTTAAACCTACCTGTATAACCTACGAGGTTATACTAGGTGTTTTGCCTGAGACTGTATGACATTTGACCTTTTGACGTTGTCTATTATATCACTTTATCCGCGGATGTTAAAGCAGATAATCCTGCTTTATCCTGGATTTCTGGAGGCTTTTAAAAATATTGGTTTTGACTTCGGGACAGGACCTCTCTAACTCTTTAATTATCTTTACCATCTTGGTCCGCTGAGAAACCTGAGAATTCGGGCAAATACAGGTATCATGAGGTAATTTTTCAAGTTTAGCGAATTTACGGATCATCGCCTCTTCCACGTAAGCCAGCGGCCGGATGATCTTGATCTTGCCCTTGAACAATTCCTGCTTGGGCTTCATTGCGGAAATTTCCCCCTGAAAGAACATATTCATCAGGATAGTTTCGACAATGTCGTCTTTATGATGGCCCAGGGCGATCTTATTGTAACCAAGCTTATCCGCGGTAATAAAAAGGTGTTTTCTCCGGTTCCAGGAGCACCAGAAACAATTAATATCTTTCTTCGGGGTATTTTTAAGCTCGTCGCTTTTGACGATATGGTATTTGACTTTTTCTTTTCTGAAATAAGTTTCCAGCCGGCGGGAGAACGAACGGGGATAGCCCAGGTCCACGTGCAGGGCGAGCAGATCGTATTTGATGGGCACGAATTTCTGGCGGTCGCGCAGGATCTTCAAAAGCGCCAGGCTGTCCTTGCCTCCGGACACCGCCACCGCGATCTTATCGCCGTCCTCGATCATTTTGTAGTCAATGATCGCCCGGCCGACCCGTTTAGAAATGTAGAATTCCAACCCTTCCAGTATCGCCATTTGTCGTAATCACCTACGCGGTGATTTTTGGTTAATTTATTGAAGAAAAAGAATATGCAGGATCTTTTGCTCCCAGAAGATCGCCAGGAGCGCGGCCAGGGATAAAAACGGGCCGTAAGGTATAAGATGGTCTTTTTTTACGATCATATTGACCAGGCCCACGGCCATTCCAAAAAATGGCGCGACGAAGAATGTGATTAGCGCGGCTTTCCAACCCAAAAACGCTCCGATCATGGCCAGGAGCTTGACGTCGCCTCCGCCCATGGATTCGGTCTCTCCCTGGATCGGAGGATGTTTTAAAAGCTTGAAAAAAACCAGGTCAAAAAGTAAACCGGTTGAATAAATGATCCCTCCGCCAACCAATATCCCCAGCAAAGAATTGAGCAACGGATGATAGTTGTAAGCAAAAGACTTGAATGACACTCCCACCAGGGCGTTCAGGCACAATCCCACCACCGTTCCCCCGATAGAGATCTCGTCGGGAATTATCCGGTGGCTAAAATCGACGAAAGTAGAAACGATCAAACCGCAAGTCAGGATCACATAGAGGAAAAATTTGAAATCAAAACCGAAACACAAATAGAATAACAGGAACATCCCTGCGGTCAAAAGCTCGACCAGGAAATACCGGGGGGAAATTTTCTCTTTGCAGAACCGGCATTTGCCCAAGAGAAGAATATAACTTAATAACGGGATATTATCGAACCAAAAGATCGGCTTGTTGCATTTAGGGCAATGCGAACCCGGAAAAACTATGGATTCCTCGCGCGGCAGGCGGTAGATGCAGACATTGAGGAAACTGCCGGTTATAGAACCAAAAATGAAAACACAGATTTTCTCAAACATGTGATCCTTTCGTAGGTGATCTTACTCAAGCAGAACCCGGCGCATCAGTTCTTCCGGGGCTTTTTTCCCGGTCCAGAGCTCAAAGGACAACACTCCCTGATACAAAAGCATACCCAGGCCGTTGGATGTCCTGGCCCCGACTTTCTTGGCCAAAGCCAGAAGCTTGGTTTCCGCGGGATTATAAATAAGATCGTAAACAAAAAGATCTCTATGGAGCATACTCTCGCCGACCAGGACCGGATCCGTAGGCTTTAAACCGACCGGGGTAGCGTTGACCAGAAGGTCCTTGCGGGTAATATCGAGTTTTTCGATCGAGTCAACAGCGGATATTTTTATCATGGGAAAAAGGCTTTTGACCATTTCGACGATAGAAGCTGATTTGGCAGTATCGATGTCGAACAAAACTATCTCACTGGCCTTTTCCTTAGCCAGGACATAGGTTACCGCCCTGGCCGCGCCTCCGGCTCCCAGGATAGCCGCTTTTCGCATCAGAGGTTTGAAATTTTCCTTCAGATGCCGGGAAAAACCGGGAATATCGGTGTTAAACCCCCACCATACCCCATCTTGAAAAAGCATGGTATTGACCGCTTTGACTTGCCGCAGATACAACAAATCCTGGTTAAGTTCGACAAAATCCAGGACTTTCTCTTTGTAAGGAACCGTCACATTTAAACCGGAAATTCCGTTATTATCCAGGTGAGTCAGGAAATCGTCTAAATATTGGGGGGCCAGAGTAAAAAGTTTGTATTCGGCATCTATGCCCAGAGCCTTGAACGCCGCGTTATGCATTTTAGGCGAAAGGCTGTGGCCGAGCGGATAGCCGATCAAACCGTAGACTTTTTTTGTCGGATTCATTCTGATACGATTTTATTTATGGCGTCAAGATACGCCTTGACCGCGGCTTCGATAATATCGGTGCTCGAACCGTTGCCGGTTTTAACCGTTTCTTTTACCCGCAGTTTCAAGCTGGCCTTGCCCAGCGCGTCTTTGCCGGAAGTAACCGCTTCCAGCCGGAAATCCTCGAGCTTGGCTTTGGCATTGATCACTTTATCTATGGCTTTAAAACAGGCGTCGGCCGGGCCGTCGCCGCTGGAGACTCCGGTAAAAACCTTGCCCTTATTTTTAAGCTGGATCTCGGCTTGCGGCTTAATGCCCGTGCCGGAATTAACTTTAAAACTGACCAGCTGCCAGACGGGTTCGACCACTTTTATCTCGTCTTCAACGATAGTCCGCAGATCGTCGTCATAAATATTCTTCTTCTTATCCGCGAGCTCCTTAAACCGCTGGAAAGCTTTTTCCAGCGCCTGCTCGTCGCTCAGGGTAAAACCGAGGGTTTTAAGCCTCTGGACAAAAGCGTGGCGGCCGGAATGTTTTCCCAAAACCAGATTTTCGCCGGTAACCCCGACAACGGCCGGATCGATGATCTCGTAAGTAGTCCGCTCTTTAATCACCCCGTCCTGATGGATCCCGGATTCATGGCGGAAAGCATTACCGCCCACGATCGCTTTGTTGGGAGCGATAACAAAACCGGTCAGCCGGCTCACCAGTCGCGAAGCCTGATAAATATGGTCCTTGCGGATATTAGTCTCGATCTCGCCGTAAATATCCCGGCGGGTATTGATGTTCATGACGATCTCTTCCAGCGCGGCGTTGCCGGCCCGCTCTCCCAGACCATTAATAGTGCATTCGACCTGGCGGCAGCCGTTTTTGACCGCGGCCAGAGAATTCGCCACCGCCAAACCCAGATCGTTATGGCAATGCACCGAGATCACCGTTTTGTCGATATTCGCAACATTAGCCTTGATCGAACGGATCAAAGCCCCGAACTCCTCGGGTTCGGAATAGCCGACTGTATCCGGAATGTTCACCGTGGTAGCGCCCGCGGCGATCACCGCTTCAACCACCTTATAAAGGAACCGTTTTTCGGTCCGGGAAGCGTCTTCAGGAGAGAACTCCACGTCCTGGCAATATTTCTTAGCGTAAGCCACATTTTCGACGGCGAGACGCAGGATCTCATCTTCGGCTTTCTGCAGTTTATATTGCATATGGATCTTGGAAGTCGCCAGGAAAACATGGATGCGCTTGTTTTTTGCCGGCTTCAAAGCTTCATGCGCGGCGTCGATATCTTTTTTAAGACAGCGGGCCAAAGCGCAGATAACCGGGCCTTTAATATTCTTGGACACCTCCTGCACCGCGGCAAAATCGCCGGGCGAGGAAATCGGGAATCCCGCCTCGATGATATCCACTCCCAGATCCGCCAGAGCCTGGGCCACTTCCATCTTCTCTTTATGATTAAGAGAAGCCCCCGGCGCCTGTTCCCCATCCCGCAGCGTCGTATCGAATATAATTATCTTTTCCATAGTATTAGTTAAAATGTTGTGCCGAATTTAAATGAGCGCATAAGTTGTGGAGCCTGCTACCAAATAAGCTAAGCGACATCAACTTATAAGCGCGAATTTACCCCGAGCGTGTGAGCAGATTTCCAGAGAAATCTGCGAACGTTACGCGAGGAGGGGATATGCTAATCCGCGAATGCTTTGCCGAGGACGAGATTGTTACTTTTTCATCCACGGCATCATATTTCTCAGCTCGCGCCCTACCTGCTCGATCTTATGATTATCCCCATCCGCCATCAATTTGTTAAAATTCGGCCGGCCGTCTTCGTTTTCCTTGATCCATTCCCGGGCGAATTTTCCGCTCTTGATCTCTTTAAGGATCTTCTTCATTTCTTTGCGGGTCCGCTCATTGATGATCCTCGGACCGCGGGTCAGGTCGCCGTAGCAGGCGGTATTGGAAACCCCTCTGCGCATTCCGCTGATGCCCCGTTCCTGAATAAGATCCGTGATAAGTTTTAACTCGTGAAGAACCTCGAAATAAGCGATCTCCGGCTGATAACCGGCTTCGACTAAAGTATCGAACCCAGCCTTGATCAATTCGCTCGCTCCGCCGCAAAGCACGGCCTGCTCGCCGAAAAGATCGGTCTCGGTCTCCTCTGCAAATGTGGTCTCGATCACTCCGGCTGTAGTCGCCTTCAAAGCTTTAGCGTAAGCTAAGGCTAATTGTTTAGCCTCACCGGTAGCGTCCTGAAAAACTGCGACCAGGCAAGGAACGCCTTTTCCTTCCTCATACATCCTGCGCACCAAAGCGCCCGGACCTTTAGGAGCGATCATGAACACGTCCACGTTCTTCGGCGGTTTGATCTGTTTAAAACGGATATTGAACCCGTGGGAAAAACACAGCGCTTTGCCTTTTTTCAAATTAGGCTTGATCGAATCAATGTAAACCTTAGCCTGGACATGATCCTGGGTTAAAATCTGGATGATGTCCGCGGCTGCGGCGGCGGTAGCCGCGTCCACCGGCACAAAGCCGTCTTTTTTAGCTTGCTCAAAATTCGGAGTACCGGCCACTTCCGAAACCACCACTTCGCATCCTGAATCGCGCAGGCACAGCGACTGTCCCCGGCCCTGGATACCATAGCCGATGATCGCTATTTTCTTGCCTTTTAAAAGATTTAGATCCGCGTCGTTATCGTAGTAAATTTTCGCCATTTGTTTCCTCCCTTTTAGTTTACTATCCGCTGCAAACTTTAAATTCTCGACTAATAAGCTAGCGCGATCTTGCCTGTTTTCACCAGTTCCCTGATCTTGAAGCGGGACAATTCTTCCAGCAATTTCTTGATCTGGGCCTGTTCGCCCACCGCCCCGATCACCGCGACCTCATTTTTGCACTGAATGACCTTCCCTTGATATTTTCCCAGGACACCTTCGAGCCTGGTTTTATCCTTGGAAGAACATTCCACTTTGACCAGGATCAATTCCCTTTCCACATGCTCCTTCTTGGTAAAATCGGTAACCGAGATCACGTCGATCAGTTTATTGAGCTGCTTTTTTATCTGTTCCAGGACTTTTTCATCCTTGGCGTCCACGACTATGGTCATGTAAGAGATCTCCGGATCCATGGTCTCGCTTACCGCCAAGGAAGCGATGTTATAGCCGCGGGCGCTGAAAAGCCCGGCGACTCGAGCCAGAACTCCGAATTTATTTTCCACTAAAACCGAGATAGTATGTTTCATGCTAAACCGCCAATCATTTTATCGATAGCTTCCCCGGCCGGAACCATGGGAAAAACGTTTTCTTCCGGCTCGACGCGAAAATCAATGAATACCACGTTCTCCGTGGCGATCGCTTTTTCGATAGCCGGTTTCACTTCTTCTTTTTTGGTCACTCTGATCCCCACTCCGCCGTAAGCCTCGGCGACTTTGACGAAATCCGGGTTGTACAAAGTCGTATGAGAATAACGTTTTTTATAAAATAATTCCTGCCATTGCCGGACCATTCCCAGGTAACCGTTATTAAGAATCGCCACTTTCACGTTGATCTTATTGCAGACGCAGGTCGCCAGCTCCTGGATATTCATCTGAATGGAACCGTCTCCGGCGATATCGATCACCTGCTTATCGGGACGGCCGATCTTAGCGCCCATCGCCGCGGGAAAACCGAACCCCATGGTGCCTAAGCCGCCTGAAGAGATAAAGGTGCGCGG
>JAPLLS010000121.1 GCA_026387435.1 Candidatus Omnitrophota bacterium | reverse complement strand
AAAGCAATGGTCGCCGAGCGCTTCCCTGAGCAGTTCACTTTTTTCGGTGATGGCGATCGCCTCGCCCAAGCTGGCCGGCAGGGATTTGATCCCCCGCTCTGCCCGTTCTTCATCGTTGAGGTGGTAAAGGTTAAGCTCCATCGGCTCCGGCAGTTTGTATCCCTCTTCGATCCCCTTCAATCCCGCCTGGAGCATGACCGCGAATTGTAAATATGGATTACCCGAGGGGTCGGGGCAGCGAAGCTCCATCCTGGTGGCCACTTCCTTACCCGGCTGATAACCGGGGACGCGGATCAAGGCCGACCGGTTGCGGCGCGACCAGGCGATATAGACCGGCGCTTCGTAACCGGGAACGAGCCGCTTGTAGGAGTTGACCCACGGCGCCAGGATCGCGATCATCTCCGGCGCGTGCTTCAGTATGCCGGCAATGTACGACTTGCCGATATCCGACAGATGGTATTTATCCTTTTCATCGTAGAAAGCGTTGGTTTTCCCTTTAAAAAGCGACTGGTGGCAGTGCATTCCGCTCCCGTTCTGGCCGAAAATTGGTTTGGGCATGAACGTGGCATAAACGCCGTTCTTACTGGCGATCTCCTTGACCGTTAGCCGGTAGGTAACGGTCTGGTCAGCCATCTTTAGAGCATCGGCATACCGCATATCTATTTCATGCTGGCTGGGAGCGACTTCGTGATGGGAATATTCAACCACGATCCCCAGTTTTCTTAGAGCGAAAACGGTATCCCGCCTCAAGTTGGAAGCCATATCAAGCGGTGTCAGGTCAAAGTAACCACCTTCATCCAGTACTTCTGTCCCTTTGGAGTCCTTAAAATAGAAGTATTCGAGTTCCGGCCCTACATAGAAGTGGTCAAACCCCATCTTTTTCATTTTTTCCAGGGCTCTTTTAAGAACATAGCGGGGGTCGCCTTCATACGGCTTATGCTTGCCGACCGACGGCTGAAGAATATCGCAGATCATCCTCGCTACCGGCTTATCTTCCGGCCGCCAGGGTAGGATTGCGAAAGTATCCGCGTCCGGCATGGCGATCATGTCTGACTCTTCGATCGCCTGAAAACCGGTGATGGACGACCCATCAAACCCCATCCCCTGCGTCAGGGCACCATCCAATTCCTCCGGACCAATAGCAAAACTCTTCAAAATACCGTTAAGATCCGTAAACCAAAGTCTTATGAATTCAACCCCGTTATCTTTTACCTGTTTTAATATATCCTCTTTCGATGTCATTTTAATACCCCCTTTTTACATTATGTAATATAGCAATTTTTTTGCCAGCTTTTCCAAGCATAATATATACATTATTGTATACTTCTATAGCTAATAATACAAATTTGTAGATAATTACAGTGCTTTTCCACCCCTTTCCCCTGTACGGATACGGATAATGTTATCGACAGTATAAACAAATACCTTCCCATCCCCGGTCGTGCCAGTCCGTGCGGATTCTTCGATCGCCTTAAGCGCCCGCTGCAGGTCAAAGTCGTCAACCACCAGTTCAATTTTTAACTTTGGAAGGAATTCCACCCGGTATTCACCGGCACGCCATTCAAGCAGGATCCCTCCCTGTGATCCCCTCCCCCTCACCTCTGTAACGGTCATTCCAACAAAACCCTCTTTATCCAATGCTACCCTCACCTCTTCCAGTTTTTCCGATCTTATTATCGCTTCGATCTTTCTAAATCCCATTGCTATTGCCTCCTTGCACCGAGTATTTCGAGGTGCTTTAGTTATATGCCGATTCGGCCTGCTGAGTGATGTCTAGCCCGATCTCTTCTTCTTCGCTCTTTGCCCGCAATGAAAACATCGCATCAACGATCTTCCCGAAGACAAAACTAAAGACAAAAGCAAAGACCGCAACCACCGTTACGGCAATTACCTGAACAATAAACTGATGCGGGTTGCCGAAAAGCAGGCCGTTTGCTCCAGCCACATTGATGGCTTTTTCAGCCAACAACCCTGTCATTAGAGCGCCTGTGATCCCTCCCATGCCGTGGCATGCAAAGACATCCAGCGAATCATCAAGTCCGCTCCTGGTGCGGAGCAAAATTGAATAATAAGAAACAATGGAAGCCACAGCCCCGATCAAGATAGCTGAAAGCGGGCTGACAAATCCCGCGGCTGGAGTGATGGCAACGAGCCCGACCACAGCCCCGGTTGAAAGGCCCAGGACACTCGGCCTCTTGTGGATCCAGCTAATTATCATCCAGGTAAGAGCTGCAGCTGCTGCTGATGTATTGGTAACTACAAAAGCTAAAGTTGCAAGCCCTCCGGAAGTCAGGGCGGATCCGCCGTTGAAACCAAACCAGCCAAACCACAAGAGGAATGCGCCGAGAACGGTTAAAGGAATATTCGACGGCTCCATCGGATATTTGCCGTAACCCTTTCTTTTTCCGATGACGAGTGCAAGCGCAAGTGCCGAGACTCCTGCCGTAATATGAACGACCGTTCCTCCGGCAAAATCTAGCGCTCCCATATTCTTAAGCCAGCCGCCCATTCCCCAAACCCAGTGTGCCACTGGATCGTAAACAAATGTCGCCCAGAGGAGGGTAAAAACAAGGAACGCCGGAAAATTAATTCTTTCAACAAATGCTCCGGTGATCAATGCCGGAGTGATCACCGCAAAGGCCAGCTGGAATACCATGAAAGCAAGGTGAGGAATGGTAGCAGCATAAACTGCGTTAGGGGCTTGCCCTACTCCGATCAAACCCAGCCAGTCTAACCCGCCGATCAAATGCTTTATATCCGGGCCAAAAGCCAGCGTGTATCCAAAAAGCACCCATTGAATTGAGATCAAAGCCAGGATCGCGACCGAAAGCATGATAGTAGAAAGGATATTCTTTTTTCTCACCATGCCACCGTAGAAGAAAGCCAGCGCCGGCGTCATCAGGATAACGAGAGCCGTTGATATAAGGACCCATGCCGTGTCTCCAGAATTTATCATTTTTTACAACCTCCTCCTTTTTTAAGTCGCGAGTCTGGAGTCAAGAGTCTTGAATACATATGGCTCGTGACACGCGACTCGTGACTCCTGACTGATTAAAGTAGCAATTTTCTTGCCAAGAAATTCACGAGAGGAAATTACAAAATTGTAGATTAGACTAATTTGACAGCACAAAATGGTTGTGGGAAAATACAAGTATGATGAAAAAGAAGCGGGCCAAAAAATACTGGTCTGGCCGTGTAACGAGTGAGAGCAATGCGCTTGATCTCGAAGGCGGAGTGTTTGCCAAACCGGATCCCCGCAGTATCGCGCTATCCCTCAAGCGCTCCGCGGAAGAAAGCACGAGGCGCAAAGCCCGCCCCTTCCAATCAGCGATGTCGATGCTTAATTTCTACATTAACCGCGCAGGAAAAAATCTTCCCGCTAGCCGCAGAAAAGTTCTGGAAAAGGCCAAAATGGAGTTGAGGCAGTTATTCGGGCAGATTTAACTCGCGACTGGTTGTAAATCTCCGATCCTTAATGTCAATCTAATATCAAAGTTTTAAGCGTTCTTTTGTAAAAAGATGACGCCTCCAACAAGGCCGATTATAATAAGATAGATATCAATAACCTTCCATAAAATGTCATTTTGGGCAAACCAGCCAATAATGACCATGATCGGAACAACAATCAGGAGCCACCCAATGAGTTTATTCATTTTCACACCTCCTAATTAAATCCAGGAATGCGGTCTTGACTTATTTTACCAGGACGTACCCTGCCCAACCACAGACAACGATCTCCAGAACGTTGATGATCATCCACAAATTATTATTTGAAACAAACATGCCAATGATGACTAGGACGGAAAGAG
>JAPLLS010000088.1 GCA_026387435.1 Candidatus Omnitrophota bacterium | reverse complement strand
TTCAAAGCGATGGCGTTGCCCAGGTCCTGCTTATTTTTAATCATATCAACGGTGAAAGCCTGGCGCACCGGCATATCCAGAGAATTAACCAGCCCCTGGAAAATACTTATAGCAATAACGTGCCAGACCCGCACAACTCCGGAGATAACCAGAGCCGCCAGCACCAAAGCCTGAAGCATAGCCAGGGTCTGGGTAATTATAACCGTGCGGCGGCGGTTCCAACGATCTGCCCAAACACCGGAAAAAGGCGAAATAAAAAATACGGTAATCTGGCTGGCGAAGCCGATAACCCCCAGAGCAAAAGGCGAATTAGTCAGGCGGTAAACCAGCCAGCCCATCGCCAAATACTGCATCCAGGTGCCTGTAAGAGAAATAACCTGGCCGCAGAAAAACAGGCGGTAATTGCGGTAGCGCAAAGCGCGCAGGATATGCTTTATATCGACACTGCTGTTAGTGAATGCCATAATATTTTTGGGGAATGTTAAACTATTGCGAATTCTTAGGTCTAATCTATAATTCCGGTTCTGCCAGGGTGTATTTCTTTATATATCTCAATAGCTCATCGAAATCTATAGGTTTGATCAGATAATCCGTGGCTCCCAGGTCCCTGCCCTCAAACAAAGAATCCGCCTCGCTTTTCGCGGAAACCATAATCACCGGGATCCGGCTCAAATCCGTTTCGGACTGCAGCTCGCGCAGCATGGTAAACCCGTCTTTATTGGGCATAATGATATCCAAAAGCACCAGGTCCGGTTTTTCCTCCCTGGATTTCTTTAAGCCTTGAATGCCGTCGGAAGCCGTTACGGTCAAAAACCCCGCGGCTTGAAGTTTTTTGCTTAAAATCTCTAAAACATCAGGCTCGTCGTCAACAAGGAGAATTTTAGTTTTCATATAAAAACATCCTCTTTTTAAATTACTCGACTGCAACCTAAATTATGTATCGGGCGATCTTTTTTAAAGGATGCTTGCGGATATCCGCGGATATTGCCGCGGGCAGTCCGGGCTTACGCAGCTTGTAATACATGTAATTCTTATAGCCTTCCACTCCCGGCTGGTCAAAGGCGTTGATATTCAACAATTCGCCTTCAAACGCGGTAGCCATCTCAAAGAAAAACAACAAAGCCCCCCAATAAAAAGGCGTCAATTCCGGCAAAATGATCGTGCAGTTCGGCCGGGCTTCCCTGACCAGAGCCCATTCCGTGGCTTCCTGGGCCACGCAAAGGAGCCGGGAATAATCCTTGCCGGCGAGAAAATCATTTGTTCCGCTGACTTTTAAATCATGGGAAAATTTTTCCAACCGGATAAAAGTTACAGCCTTATCATTCTCGCCTTCAATGTTGTTCTGCTGCACCGAATGCAAATCATTGGTCCCCCGGGTAGAAATCGGGGTCCTGCCCGTATTAACCACGCGATTTTCGTCTTTGAGCCACTCTTCCAGACCGTTGGCATTGACTTTGATCCGACGGCTATATTTCTTTCCGGTGCTTTCGGCCAGAAGCTGGCAATACCAGTCAGCCGTAGATTTTAGCTCCTCGCCAAAAGGCATAAGTATAGTTATCGGTTTATTCTTCTGTTTATAAAGTATGGTCGATAGCAATCCGTACATGTAAGCGGGATTGCGGGAAATTTCCCGCCCTGAACATTTCTGGGCCATAGCCTTTGCCCCCGCCAGCACACTATCGATCTTCACGCCCACAATTGCCAGATGCAATAGCCCCATATTGAATTCGGAATATCTTCCGCCCACTCCTTTTAAAAGCGGCAGGTTACGGAAACTTAAAACATCCCTGGCCTGCTCGGCGTCGACTTTCTTACGCAAAGTCCCATTCTTAGGGTCGGTGATACAAAAAACCTGCCGGCCGTAATTTTTGCCGGCCCCTTTTTTAAGCCAGAGTTCAACTAAAGCGAAAGCGGCCTTGGTCTCGGTGGTCTCCCCGGATTTAGAGATCACCACCACGAAAGTCTTGCGGGGATTCAGATTCTTCAAGAGCGCCGAGAGGGTCTCCGGGTCAAGATTGTTGCCCTCGAAATATATCCGCGGCCGGCCATGTCTTAAAGGAGCGAATTCATTATAGTACGGAGCGCAGAGGGCGTCCTGAGCGGCTTTCAATCCCAGATACGAACCGCCGATGCCCAGGAAAATAACCGACTCGTATTTTTCGGCAATCTGATCTCCTAATTTTTGGATATAGGCAATTACTTTCTTGTCCTGGTCCGGCAAATTCGCCCATTCCAGGCTTAAAGCTACCCGGTTTTGGGGATTTGTAATAACCGCAACCAGATGCTTTTGGGCTTTTTGAGCCGCCGGAAAGAATTTTCCCCAGTCTTTCCGGGTAATTCCGTGAATAGAACCCACGGATGAACTGAAAAAATTGTTAAAATCGAATTTTATCTCTTTCATCTTTGGTTTTCTCCGATTTAAAATTGATCGTTTTAATATGTTTCGCTTATTATATCACAAAAAAACAGTTTTAAAACCTGGAAAAGCTTTATGGTTATTGCGATTTTGTGCTTCTGGCGGCGATGAGGTTAACTCCCAGACCAAGGATATTAGCCTTGACGATATCCCCGATTCTCACCGGGATCCTCAAACGGATATCTTTGATCTCTTGCATCAAATCCAGAAGTTTAGTTTTAGGGACAGGCTTATCGGTGCGCACAGGCAGGAATTTCAGGTCCAAGCTCTCGCAGAAGACCGTGGAAGTAAGGAT
>JAPLLS010000132.1:2011-2748 GCA_026387435.1 Candidatus Omnitrophota bacterium | reverse complement strand
AGGTAAATAACGATTAAAAACTATTTTTTGGCTGTGAAAAAAATCCCGGCTCATAACCGTAGACAGACAACAAACGAAAATAATCAATAATAATGCAAAGACTACCGGCTTGGGGAAACGTAAAGTAAAATCCTTCTTGATGATCCTGGAAATCAGCCAAACAAAAAAAGCCGTAAAAATCAAGATCTTAGAGTGCGGACGCGAGTAAGGAGAAATAATCAGGAAAAGCGATAAAAACGCAAAAAAAGAATAATCCAGTAAATTCAGGAATAGTTTCATAAAAATAGAATTCAGTTTAAATAATGATTTCCTTGATCTTGCGCATCACGCCAACTTCATTCATAGCGTTGGCGCAAGCTTCAAGTTCTTTAATCTGTTTACGCAGTTTTATCGGGTCGAAATGGTTGGGTTCGGTAACGTAAATCTTTTTGTTCTTGGTCACCCGGTCTTTTTCGATGTTTAAAAGAAGCTCTTCGGAAAGTTTCTCTCCTTCCCTTAATCCGACAAATTCTATAAAAATATCCTTGTTCAAGGTCAGCCCGGAAAGGGCGATCAGGTTCTTGGCGATATCCAAGATCTTGATCTGTTCTCCCATATCCAGGATGAATATCTCTCCTCCTTTTCCGATGGCCCCGGCCTGTAAAACCAGGGAAACCGCTTCCTTGATGCTCATAAAATACCGTTCGGCTTGAGGATGAGTGATCGTAACCGGGCCTCCGGACTGGATCTGCCTTTTG
>JAPLLS010000132.1:0-1999 GCA_026387435.1 Candidatus Omnitrophota bacterium | reverse complement strand
CCGGCAGAGCCGATGACATTTCCGAAACGGACCGCCATGAACTTAGTCCGGGATTTAGCGGCCTTGGACTGAAGGATCATTTCCGCGATCCGCTTGGTCATGCCCATAATATTGATCGGATTGACCGCTTTATCGGTAGAGATCAAAACAAAACATTCCACTCCGTAATGATTGGCGGCATAGATAAGGTTGCGGCTTCCCAGAACATTGTTCTTTACCGCGGCGATCGGGTTATCCTGCATCAAAGGGACATGTTTGTGCGCGGCGGAATGAAAAACAACCTGGGGGCGGTATTTTGAGAAAACATTCTTTAACAAACCGATGTCTTTGACATCTCCGATGATCGTTTTAAACCTGAGCTGGGGATATTTCGTTTTCAATTCCACGACCAGAAAGTATACTTCGTTCTCGTTGTGGTCAAGAAGGACTATCTGGTTAGGCGTGTGTTCGGCGATCTGACGGCATAATTCCGAGCCGATCGAGCCCCCCGCACCGGTAACCAGTACCCGTTTGTTCCGGACAAAACGGCGGATCTCATCCTGGTTGACTTTGACCATTTCCCTGCCCAAGAGATCCTCGGGTTGGACTTCTCGCGCCCTTAATTCCAGTTCGCCGCTGATGATCTTTCCCAGGCCGGGAACGATCTTGATCCTTACCCCGGGAATTTGACAATAAGAAAGTATATCCCGGATCACTTCGCCCTTGGCCGAAGGAATAGCCAGGATCACTTCTTCAATGGCCAGTTTATTCACTACCGACGGAATATCTTTACTGCCGCCCCAAACCCTTACTCCGTAAATGACCTGGTTTTTCTTAGCCGGATCATCGTCAATAAAACCCTTAACCGCCAGCCCGGTGGCCGGGTTATTCCGGCTCTCTTTAAGCATCAGTATTCCCGCCTCTCCGGCTCCCACAATAAGGGTATTATATTTCTTATGCACTCTGGAGGGTTTAAAACGTTCCCTGAAGAGCCGGGTGAACAATCTTACTCCCGAAATCAGGACGACGCTTAAAACCAGGTCCAGGATGAATATCGAACGGGGAAAACCGGTTACCCCGCGCATCAATACTATGGCCAGGACAAAAAACAAGGTCGAGATGAAATTAGCCTTGAGTATCTGCCATAGATCGCCGATACTGACGTAGCGCCACAAGCCGTAATAAATACCGGAATAATAAAAAACTATCAGTTTTAAAAGAATTATGACCGGAAATGTCTTAAGGAAAACCGTCCAATATACGGCAGGAATAAAAAAATCGAAACGCAAAACAAAACTCAGCCAGTAAGAAACGCTTACCAGGAAAAGATGCGTTAATACTATCAGAGTCCGGCGATTTTTGATCAAAAAATTATTCCACATGTTTTATATTATACCTTAATGAGCAATTTAGAAAAGATTTAAGTTACCCTGAAGAACTTTGGCCATCTGTTTAACCGCAAATCTTACGCTTTCATTGGACAAAGTGGGATGAACCTGGAACATTACTGAAGTCCTGCCCAAATCAAATGCGCAAGGAAATCTTTCCGCGATAGCCCTTTGTGAAGCTGGGCAATACCCGGCAAAAGCCTTTTCCCGGTAAATTTCAGGACATACTCCGGTCCCGCAAGGTATGCCCTTAAGGTTTAAGCCGCGGATGATCTGTTCCCTGTTCAGGCCGCGCTTTAATTTTTCGGGCCTTATAAAAACATAATATTTATAATAAGAATGATACACCCCAACAGGAACAACAGCCACTCTCAACTCATCAAATTTACTAAACCCCCGGAAAAGAATATCCGCCAGTTCACGGCGCCTGACAACCCAGGAATCCAGCTTGAGCAACATCGATCTTCCGATCGCTGCCTGGATCTCGGTCATCCGGTAATTGCTGCCGAAATCATCGACCGCCCAGACGAAACCGCAAGAGTCTTTTTTATCGAACATTTTCCGGTAATTCCGGCCGTGATCTTTGAAACTCCAGGCCTTTTTCCAGAGTTTCTTGTTATTGGTCACCAGAA
>JAPLLS010000135.1 GCA_026387435.1 Candidatus Omnitrophota bacterium | reverse complement strand
GCGTTTTATAACCGCCTTATACCAGGCAGAAAAAGTACCCCGGATTGGATCAAATGACCTAAAAACGATCGAGCGCGCTATCGCGTCGATGAAAAACCCGGTATTCCTCCAAAAGAAAGCGAGCCGGTTGAACATTGTTTTATCGACATACTTCGAAAAAAGGTAAAAAAATCCGGAGCACTTTTTTTCAAAAGCCCATCTTAAACCGTCCCTGCTTAACGCAGAAACATTGTGCAAGGCATGCGCCTGCGGGGCCAGCGCGAATTGGAAATGCCTGGAACTTCGGATAAAAAAATCAAAATCCTCGATCGGAGAAGCCCCGCGCAGCTGCTCATTGAACCTTATCTTTTCCAACACCTCTTTTTTTAGCGAAGAAAGGCCGCCGGAAAGCCACCAGGTTCGGATAATTTCCCGGTCGTTCATATACCCGGCCTGGATCGCCGCCCTCAGATCACGGAATGGGCCGATCTGGAAAAAAAGCGCGGCCTGACGCCGAAAAAAACCCGCCTTTTTATATGAAAGATCGGTCAATCCTCCCACACCGCTTAACTCGGGGTATTTTCCGTAAATAAAATTGAGAACTTGCAGGAATTTACTATCCAGGATAATATCATCGTCAATAAAAAGCAGGATATCACTCTCGGATCTGGACACTCCCGCATTCTTAGCCGCGGTCAAGCCTGAAAACGTGTTATTAAAAACATATTTAATTTTGATCTGCGGCCGGCTACGCATCAAGTCGATGATCCGCTGATGAGCGTCATCTGTACGGCTCTGATCGATGATGACTATCTCATGAGGCGGATAGACCTGATCACGTGCGCTTATAATCGCTTTTTCAAGGTCTGCCCAGCGATTCTTAGTCGGAACGATCACTGCGATCTTAAAATCTTTCATAACTTTCCCTTTTATCAACTAATTGATAGCTTTTTTAGGCCGCGAGAAAATCAGCGAGCCTGGAGTCCGTAACCTTAAACATATACTGCCGCGCATATTCCACGCCTTTAGCCTGCCGGCCTCGGAATTCAGTCTCTGTCAGTTCCTTTATCGATTTAAGCGTAGAAATCAGGTCTTTCGGAGAGTTAACTTCCCACTTGAAATCATGAAAATCGAACAGAGGATCGTTATTCAAAAAATCACCGATATCCAGAAAAACCGCGGGTATTCCGCATGAAAGCGCCTCGATAGCAACTGCTGCTGAAGCATATAATACCACGTCAGTCTGTTTTAAAGCCTCGGCAAGAGATATATTTTTATCCTGTTTCGTATATGAAAAAGATATCTTCCCAGCGTTAACAATAGCTTTTTCTAACAATGGCACAGCAGGATGCGGCCGGATAATAAGCTTATAATCAAGATTATCCTTCAATCCCTCATTCAAAAATCCCAGGACGCCGCTATATTCATAGAGATCAGCCGAAAGGACAACCAGTAAATTACACACATTGCCCGGACGAGATTTTAAAATTCCGGCTTTTACGGACTTTCTTAAAGCACAGCCCACCTGGATCAAACCCGCGGGAAGATTAAAACTTTCTTCCATTATCTTTCTGGTGGCCGGCCCCATCGTAAGAATAGTATCCGGTAAAGGGACAACGTCTCTTTCGGATTTACTTATATAAAAACCCAGATTCTTTTTTATGGTCAGCGCCGTATGTTGAAAACCGACGATACGGGTGGCTGGAGAAAATCTCCGCAGCGCCAGAACCGCCATCTTTTCAAAAGGCCGGTTCTCGAAAGGATAATAGAACTTCTCCGGTTTTACGCTTTTAACCAGACCTTTTATCGAATAGAACATCAATAGATTATAAAAGAACCGCGGTTTCCGGAACTCATCAGCCAGAGCGCAACGCACCAAAAACGACATATCCCTTCCGCGTAATGTCGCGACTCCAGCAAAATCCGGCCTTGAAAAAAAACGCTTTAAATAAACTCCAATTGCCATAAAGATATCTAACAAACCGATAAACCGCTCTTTAGGGATAACCCGGTACTGCCCGTTTAAACGACTGGCCAATTTCATATTTTTAAAATACGGGCGCGCTACTTCCATGACGCTTAGAATGTTTTGCTTTTCCCGATTCAGATATTCAACAAACTCTCCAAAATAGACGTCGCGGTACCTTCCGGATGGCAAAAAGCACTGCTGATCGAGCAGGCTCAGTAAAACCAGATATTTTTTATCCTGCGCCAGAACCGGGTTGAAGCAAAAGGAACAAAAAAACTTCGCTAACAGGGTCTTGGCGATCACTAAGCACATTACTAATGGGCCCCAGCTTAACAGCTGCTGCCCAATATTATCCCCGGCCTGCACAAGATCCAACAGAATCCTTTTACCGCTAAAAGCAAGTTTTGCCTGTCGGTAAAGTTCCCGGTCACCGGTAAAAATTATGAGATAGTCTTCCTTGACGGTTTCAATTAACCGGGCGATGACCAACGAACAAAAGACCTTGTTCGCCAAAGCAGTGGAAACCGGGCTTTTACCGGTAAAATTCAAAGCCCACCATGACAATGAGCTGTTCCGGGCATTAAGATCACCGATGAAACCGGAATAATCACGCTGAAATTCCCGGCCCTCATCCCGGAATAATTGCTTTTTTTCTATTTCAATACAGTCTGGCGATCCGCGCAACAGATTGACTGCTTCCTTTATCGGAACAGAATCTTCTAACGAGATATACCGACCAGTCTTGCCCGGGCCCCGCAGCGCTTCCCTCACTCCTTC
>JAPLLS010000095.1 GCA_026387435.1 Candidatus Omnitrophota bacterium | reverse complement strand
TATCATCCGTTTCGCGGCCAAGGCTTCCTTCTGCTTAAGCTCTACGGGAAGGAAATTAATCTGGACTTGTTTCGCCGCCTTTTTCAAAGGGATGCCGAAGGCGAGACTAGCGGCGGAGGCAAAGATCGCTGAAGAAGCTATTTCTTCTTTGAATTTATGGTCAATGGAAAGCTCATGCGGGATTTGAGCAAAAGGGTTTACTTCCAGGCATTCACCGCCTACATGAGAGGACAAAATTTTCCGCAGATTCTTGATGTAACTTCCGCCGCCGGTAAAAAATACCTGTTCGATCTTCCTGCCTTCGGAACGCTCGTTGTAAAACACGAAAGATCGACGAAGTTCCTGGGCGATCCTCTCTATATGCGGCTGCCATAAAAGCCGCAGTTCCAGAAGATTGACCTGTGCTTCCGAAGAAGTTGGCGAAGCGAGGCTGGCTTCGTATTTCTGGCGCATGATCTCTTCCGCTATCGCGACTTTATCCTTGGGTTCAAAAGGAATATCGGGGATCCCGTGATTTTTGATAATCCCTTCTACTCCGGCAGCATTAATGCTCAGCTGCCGGGAGAAATCCTGGATTATGTCATCCAGCCCAAAAACGATATTGCGCATGAAGACCATATGAGCATCGCTGCAAATAGATATCTTTAAATAGGAGGCGCCAATATCCACGATGACCACTGCCCGGTCTTTCTTCCAGGCTTCTTTGGGCACGATATTAGGCAATATGGTGCTGGCCGGAGATATGAGCACCGGGAATTCTTCGACGCTTTTGAAAATATCGAGTATCCTCTGGACATAGAACTTTTCCGTGCGGATTACCAGCACCTCGGCCCGGGGTATCTTATTGATCATGGTCTCGCCGAGGAACAGGCAGTCGAATATATGATTAGGCCCGGAAACCGGGATCATCTTCTGCTTGGCTTCGTTTATCGCGGTAAAAGAAAGTTCCTTACGGGACATCAGCGGCAGGTACACCGAAAGAGCGGTAATCGACATTGGCGGCAGGTTAACCGCGATCTTGGCGTGGCGAAGACTTTCAGTAGGGATAAAAGAACCGATGGCCTTGATAAACAACTCGGGATCAACCTGCTTGTCTCCATCCTTGCCCACCTTAAATTGCGTGGGAAAAAGGAAACCGTTAACCAGGCGGGTTTTAACCCCGTGCTCGAGCACCACGACTTTTGTGTATTTTGAACCGATATCTACTCCAAAAAGCAAATTAGCCAAATTAATCTCCTCCCACTGCGCTGATAAGTTTAGTCAGCGGCAAAAAGACCGACATAGCTATCCCGCCGACAACCAGACCCATCATCAAGATCATTACCGGCTCCATTAAAGAGAATAATTTCTTTACCGTAGAAGGGACTTCCTTGTCATAAAACTGGTTGACCTTATCCAGGGTGTCGGCCAGGGACCCGCTTTGCTCCCCGACATTGATCATGCGGATAACGATGTCCGGGAACTTACAGCCGGAATCCTTGCCGGAAAGTTCCATGGAAGTGGATATTTTTTCTCCTACATTGACGTAATCCCGGGCCTTGGAAACCGAAGCTTCGATAAAATTGTTCCCGGTAACTTCCGCGGCAATACCCAGGGCGTTGAAAACATTCACACCCGACCTCAAGGCCAGGGCAAAAGTATGGCAAAACCGGGATAAAGAGATCTTGGTCAGCAGGTCTCCTACAACCGGCAGGGTCAATTTAAATTTATCCAGCTTATAGCGGCCTTTAGGGGTCATGCCGATAGAAATCCAGATCCCGGCTACTATCCCGATGACCAGAAAAGGCGCCCACCAAATCTTGCTCGCGCCCATAACGATCTTGGTGGCCAATGGCAACTCAACATTCAAGTCCTTGAACATCGGCTCGAACTTGGGGATTACCACGGCCATTAAAACCGTGACTACGCCGATCATGGCGCAGAAAAGGATTATCGGATATATGGAAGCCTCTTTCACCTTGGCTTCCAAGTCCAGCTGCCATTCAATAAGCTTAGCCAGGTCATTGAGGGCAAAAGAGAGCTTTCCCGTGCTTTCTCCGGCTCCGATAATGGAAATGAACAATTTATTGAATGAGCGGGGATGCATGGCCAGCGCTTCTTTAAAAGTACAACCGGACTCGACCCGGTGGGCGATATCCTCCACCACGTACTTTAACTTTTTCTGCTGGGTATTCATGCCCAGGTCTTTAAGCACGGTCAGTAAAGGTACCCCTGCTTCCAGGGAGATCGAGATCTGATTGGTAAAATTCAGGACTTCTACCTGGTTCAAATGGCCGCCTTTGGCCTCATTTTTTTTGGAAGTATTCGGAGCGGATTTGACCTGGGTCAGAAAAAACCCCATGGTGCGCAAACGGTTAGCCAGGTCAAGCTCGCTTTCGGCGGACATAACCCCCTTGGCTAATTTTCCCGCGTCATCTCTGGCTAAATAGCTGTAATTGGCCATATTTATTGCTCTTCCCAGGCATCGTCGTTCCTTGTATGCCAGCCCCAGGCATTGCCGTAAGGCGGTAAGCCTACAGTGGCCCTTCCAACTATCATTCTGATCTCCCGGGTGGAATTACCAAATCTGCCCGTGGACACCATCTCTTTAGTATCGGCGTTACCCCCGAAATGATCAGTAATAACTAAATCATACGAGCCGCCCCCAAAAATTTGGTTGGTAAGAGTCGCATTATAATCATCATTGGCGGTGTGAAAAGCGATCTCAGCGCGCCCCCGTTCAATACCGGCCTGGGCCAGGTAAAAGGCGCGCAAAGAATCCTTTTCCAAAGCCACGGTATTGATTCCGGACTGCCATAAAAAAGCGGTTCCCCCCATGATTATACCGACAAATGCCAGGAGCATAAAAACGACCAATAGTATTTGTCCTTTTTGATTATTCATTTAATTCCTGGGACGGACCAAAGTCCGAAAAGTATAATTCTGATTACCCGGAAATACGGGCTGATCAGGTTTCGGCCTGACCGTCAGGTTAACTTCCACAGTACAATTTGTTGTTGGAGAGGCTGCGCAGCCGGCGGAAACATTAAAAATATCCGTGCCGTCGACCACAAAACGGCTCAGCTCCTGGCGCACATTTACAGCATCACCTAAATTTTTGTTCCACTTAACCTCACCGCGGTACAAAATATAAGGCTCCCCGTACCCGGATTTACCCCTCCAGTAATAAATCTTCTTGTTTTTAGGGCCCTTGGTGGGATCGACACTAAAAGTGAGAAGTTCATGATCACTTAAGGTGCCTTCTCCGACGATTGTGACATTATTGTCCGCGTGGCCCTTCCTTATCTCATTACTCATGAATTCCATGGCCCAGCGGGCATTATCCAAAACCAGATTATAATCCCTTTGCCGCTGCCAATCTTTGGAGATATTGAAAAACTCGCTGCCCATAACCGCCATCACCACCGCGAATACCGCCAAGCTGACTATAATTTCGATAAGAGTAAAACCGTTTTTTCTGCTCATATTAATGCGCCAAATTAGAAACCATGCTGGTTAAAGTAAAACTCTGCACTCCGCTTTGCCCCTGCCAGGAGACCGTAACGCTGATCTCGGCCAGGGTAGCATTTACCGCCGGATCCGACCCTTGGGCAGCCGGACAAATGAGGATTACTTGTCGAGTAAAATCGCCCAGATTCTCGACATTGTTAAAAGAACCCGGAGAAGGAAAAATGTATTCATGGGTTAAATTTTCCATTTGTTCCTGGGCCAGCAGACAAGCCAAATGGTTCATTCGGGTTTTGCGCAGGAAACGGTAACCTTGATTAAATATTCCGGAGAGACTGACAAGAATTATGGCCATGATGGCTATGGCCACGCAGACTTCGATCAAGCTTAAGCCCCGGAAGGATTTTACACGCAGTTGGCGGAATCTGCTATTTGACATTTTAAATTATTACTCCATTCTTACGAAACCGGTCTCATCGCTGACATTAATTATGCGAGACCTTCCGGTCTGATTGAGAGTGATCAAAACCGAAGTGCTGGTATTTCCTTTAGGAGCTAAAAAAGTAAAATCAGTAATTACGTTGTGGTTCCAGTCCGTAACACTGGTCAGATCAACGGAAAGCCTTTGTTGCCTGACCAAATTCGTCGGAGGCGAACCATTGAAGAACGAATAAGTATCAGTAGCAATATCAAAATCGACTTTATAATTATTATGCTCTGAAGCCGCTTTTTCCCTGCCCCAGATCAGATCGGAAACCATATTCCTGGCCTGAGTATCCAGCCTGCGGCCGTCCACGAAATTAAAAGAAACCAAAACAGTAGATGCGAGCACCGCGGTGATCGCCAGACCGATGACCATCTCCACCAGAGTAAGCCCTTTATCAGCCATATAAGGAACTTTACCTTTTTGCTGCCTCATCGGATAGCCCTTTTTTCGAAAATATGCCATATTTTAACCGACAACCGCTCTGAATTAATTATTCTTATTCAATAGGCTCCATAATCATCCAATTCAAAGTCAAAGGATTAGCAGTGGGATTACCATCTACTACCAAATTCTGGTAAATATAACCGACGTTGGCACCGATAAGAACACCATTATCGTATAAGCTGTCCAGAGTCTGGGCGCTCTTGCGGAGAACATTAAACATGATCACTTGAGCTTCAGGAAATACTCCATCGCCGTTATCGTCTCCAGAATCATCCGCGTCCCAATAATATTTATTCCCATAGGCAGAATTTATATCGCCCCAGGGATTGACAGCCCATTTCTGCAAATAAGGGCCATCCCAATTAGGAACAGGATTGCCGTTTCCGTCATTATCGTTCAAGAAACCCATGCCGGAACTCCTCCTGTTATCTCCGATGTGCCTAAGCGGCCAGGCGCCGGTATCGCCATAAAAAGCCATGGCTGCGGTTTTAATCGATCTCATGTCGCCAGTAGCCCGGGTGATCTTAGCTTTCTCGATAGCCCGGAAAGCATTAGGCGCGATCACCGCCGCAAGAATAGCGATAATCGCGATAACTACTATCAGTTCAATTAAAGTAAAAGCTTTTACTATAATATTTCACCTCAGAATTCATTTTATCACAAATTACCGTAAGTTTCAATAAATACTGCTATTTACAATTATCGGACTAACGCTTGCTTTTAACTTTAGGCTTGGGGTGGGAAAGACCTTTTTCAAGGTAAAAACCCCTGCCGAAAGAATCCTCAGGGATCTCCTGGATCAGCTTTTTCTCTTGGAGTTCTTTTAAATCCTGAGGATACTTAGCGTAAATTTTATAATACTGGTCAACCTTATCTTCCAGCAGCGCAAGATTGCTCAGCCATTCTATTTTTCTTTTGATTATTTCAATCAGCCGCTGATCATCCAGAGAAAGCATTAAAGCTTGAAGATAAGCTATCCCTTGATTAAACTCTCCGGATTGATAATAAATAAACGGCAGATTCGTCTTTAAATAATTGGGGCTTCCCGGCAATCGGGCGGCCTTTTGGTAATATTCCGCGGCTCGGAGATAATCGCCTAATTCCAGGTAATTAAGCCCGATCCAAAAAGGGAACTTCCAGTCATTGGGCCTGGAACTTCCCGCCTCTTCCAAAAAGGCGATCGCCTTTACGGTATCCCCCCTGGTTACCGGAACAACTATCCCGCCGAAAAAATAAGCCCTGGTCAATTCCGGCTCCAAGGTTCCTGCGGCTTTAAAATTAGCCAGGAGATAATCCATTCTGTTCGTTGTTGAAGAGAACGGTTCACTTAAATCCAAAATGCCCCGGATAAAGAAAAGATAGGCAAAAAAAGTCTTGTGAGTTGCGCTGGTTAAAGAAAGGTATTTTATAGAGGGGACAAAATAAAAATTCTGTTTAGCCACTTTGATCCTGTTTTCCGTCAAGTGCGAGCAGAACATCGTCGCCGCTAAAAGGAATACTATCAAAATGACCAGAGGTTTCAGATTTCCTTCTTTAAAAATATGTATGCGGCCAGAGCCCATAAAAGCAGGATATAAATAAAAGCGTACAAACCGACCCAGGCGAAATAACCGGGGGCAAGCGGATTGTCAAATACCATCGCGGATTTGATATCCAGTTTATCCATGTTGGGAAGCAGGTAATATATCCCTTTAAAAACAGGTTTGAGCCAGGAATGCTGCGAGGAAGTGACGATCTTCAGGGCGTCGCGGCTGACTTCCGAAGCGATATAAACGAACAGCGTCGAGAAAAAAGCCATAGTGTAAGAGCCGAACAAACAGGATAAAACTAAAGCTACCGAGGTAATTATCGAGGTTTTTAGATACAGGACAAACAGCGCCGGGATAACCTGGAAGCTGAAAGCCCCGTTCAAAACCAGGACCAACGACCATCCCAAACCGGCCAGAGTTATGTAAAACAACCCGATCAAAAGATACCCGCAAAGCTTGCCCGAGATGTAGGCCGACCGGGAAAAATGGGACAAAAGAAATTCCGTCAAACGCGAATCTTTTTCCCGGTAAAAGTTAAAAACCAGGCTGGAAACCAGCAGCATTACGGCGCTGAGCTCGATCCCAATGAGCCCGGAGCTGCGCAGGACCGGAACTGATTCTCCTACCGACAACAACCCCATAAAAAAAGTCACCCCTAAAATAAAGACAAAGAAGAATATTACCAGCCAGAATAGTTTTTCCCTGGTGCCTTGCAAAAAATTCAAGATCGTAAAAGAGATTATTTTTCTCATTTAGAAGTTACTTCTTTTAAAAAAGCGGCTTCCAGCGAAGAAGCCGTTTGTTTACTCAGGAATTCCCTGGTGCTGCCGCTGAAAAGCATGCGCCCCTTATCGATTATCCCCACGGAATCCGCGATCTTCTCCACCTGGGAAAGAATATGCGAAGAGAATAAAACCGTCTGATCCTGATTCTTAAGTTTTTTGATCACCTCAATCATCGCAATCTGGCCTATGATATCCAATCCTAAAAAAGGATCGTCCAGAAATACAATTTGCGGTTTCTTGATCAGACACACCGCCAGCCCCAGCCTCTGGATCATCCCCCGGGAATAAGTTTTGATCTTTCTGTCGGCTTTATCCGAAAGCCCGACAAGATCCAAAGCATCCAGCGTTTTAACAGATCTTTTTCCCAGCCCCAGAGATAAAATCCTCAGAAGCTCCATAGCTGTGAGTTCACGGTAAAGCTGAAATGATTCAGGAAGATAACTGAAGTGATTTTGGACGTCCTGCGGTTTTAGCGGCTTGCCTTTAAAATAAATCTCTCCCGAGGATGGTTTAATCAACCCCAGCAGGCATTTGATCAAAGTGGTCTTTCCCGCGCCGTTGAGACCTAAAAGGCAGAAAAGCCCGTTGGCCGGAAGGTTGAATTCCAGGTTATTCAGAGCTTTCACGCTGCCGAATTTTTTAGTTAAGCCTTTGCAGGATAAGATCGAACCGACCATAAAATTCCCTAGAACTGCATTATCATGATTATTACGGTGCCATCCGCGGTATTAACGCCGCTAGGATGATACTGATCTATGCCCTCTTGCTGTAATTTTATCTCGTAATCTTTCGGACAAGCGCCATACGCATTATAAGTACAGCCGCCCGGCGGAGTGTGCTGAAGGGAATTAAAATTGGGCCGCGTACTCATATAAATCCCCGGAGGCTGTCCCCAGCTTGGGTTCGGCCAGTTTTCATAATCATAGGCTCCTCCCCAGGGGTCGGGGAAAGGGAATTTTTCCAGATAAGGTCCATCCCAGTTCTGGGCGATAAGAGCATCCTGGGCGGGAGTCGTAGTAACACCCTGACAAGTAGTCTGGTAATTGTAAAACATGATGAACCCGGGATCTTCGTCAGGGTAGACATCAGGCGGCCAAAGCCCCACATCGGAATAATAGGACATCGCCGCGGTTTTTATGGCATGCATATCGGCTGAAACCCGGGTGATCTTGGCTTTTTCTATTGCTTTAAAAGCTTTAGGCGCAACCACAGAACCGAGGATCGCTATAATAGCAATCGCTACGATCAGCTCGATCAGAGTGAATCCCTGTTTGTGCATCTTCTCTCCCGGTTTTATATGGCACATCCCATACCCGGCAGATGCCGGATATGGGATGTGCAATTAAATCATCGCGATATCTACTAACTTACAGGACCATCGCGGGAAACAACGATTTGAACGCTAACAGGAGAACCAGCAGGATAACGAACATCTCCATTCCCGGCAGCAATGGTACCATCCATCTGGGCGTCAATCTTAACCGCAGCGGTAGACGGAACTTGAGTAATTGTTACCCATCTTTCGCCAGTACCACCCGGTGGAACAGCGGCATTGAATTGCATTCCGGCCGCGACATTCCCCCAAGTATACTGTCCTCCCCACTTTGATGCCGCAGGCCATTTCTCCAGATACGGGCCATCCCAACCAGTGACAGCGGGAACAGGGGCAGAAACAAAACCACCACCTGATCCGGCGCAGAGAGCAGGAGTCGCGCAGGTTAACGGCCAAGTCCCGGCATCGGAATAGAATGACATGGCCCCGGTTTTAATACTGCGGAAATCCTCGATAGCTCCGGAGATCTTGGCTTTCTCCACTGCCTTAAAAGCGTTGGGCGCTATTATCGCCGCCAGGATCGCGATAATAGCGATAACCACGATGAGTTCGATTAGCGTAAAACCTTTTCTGTGCATTTGTTCTCCTCCTTATAGTATTAGAACCAACCTATAAAACCCCCTCTATAAATACATATATCGCCGCTGAAAGAATTCAGTTACACTGCCTTACCACCCCCTTTCAACGTTTGCAATATTAATATTATTATAAAAGCTAAACCGGATTTGTCAACAAATTCGTTTATCAATGCTCTTACCCGGATTCCAGGGTCACGCGCATGACTTCTTCCGGAGTAGTCATCCCTAGAAGCAATTTTTCCAGGGCCGCCCTTCTGAGGGTAACCATTCCCTGGCTGACGGCGAGGTTACGGATTTCGTCCGCGGAAAGCTTCTTGAGGACCGCTTCCTGGATCTCAGGGGTCACTTTTAAAAGCTCATATATGCCGATCCGGCCTTTGTAGCCGCTCTGATTACAGACTTTGCAACCTTTGCCTTTAGCGAATTTTATATTCTCTTTGATCTTATCTTCCAACCCCATGTCTTTAAGCAAGGCTTCAGAAGGAGAATAAAGCTCTTTGCATTTTTCGCAGACCCGGCGCAAAAGGCGCTGAGCCAAAACCCCCAGTAACGATGAAGAGATCAAAAACGGTTCAACCCCCATGTTCATCAGCCGGGTAAAAGCCGACGGCGAATCATTAGTGTGCAGCGTCGAGAAAACCATATGGCCGGTAAGAGCTGCCTGGACCGCGATCTCCGCGGTTTCCAGGTCGCGGATCTCACCGACCATTACGATGTCCGGGTCCTGGCGCAGAAAAGACCGCAGCGCCGAAGCGAAAGTAAGGCCGGCCAAAACATTGACATGAACCTGGCGCATTCCCGGAAATTGGTATTCAACCGGGTCCTCGACGGTCATGATATTCACGTCTTCTTTATTCAATATCTGCAGAGAAGAATACAAAGTCGTAGTTTTTCCGCTTCCGGTAGGCCCGGTAACCAGGACTATCCCGTAGGGCGAAGAGATCAATTCTTTAAACAAACCCAGGGTATTCGGAGGAAACCCCAGAGACTCCAATCCCAGAACCAGCCCGGTTTTATCCAGGATCCTCAAAACGATATTCTCTCCGTGGATGGTCGGACAGGTAGAAACGCGGAAATCTATGTCTTTACTCCCTACTTTCATCATGATCCTTCCATCCTGAGGAAGGCGCTTCTCGGCAATATCCAGCCCGGCCATGATCTTAAAACGCGAAGTCACCGCTGCTGCCAGATCCCGGGGAAGCGAAGGCTGGCGATGCAGCATTCCGTCGATACGGTAGCGCACGTTGAGTAATTTATCCTCGGGCTCAATATGGATATCCGAGGCTTTAGTCTGCACCGCCTGGATGATCAGGTAATTCACGATCTTGATCACCGGAGCTTCGTCTCCCAGCTTCTCCGCGTCGGCTAATTTATTCTTATCAATACTTGCGATAATTTCCTGAAGGCTGCCGGTCGGCCCGTAATACTGGTCCTCGACTTTCCTGATATCCAGCTCTTCCGCGGAAACCGGCTCGACATTAAGCTTGGTCAGGCGCTGGATCTCGTCGATAATAAAAACGTTGCTGGGGTCGGCCATGGCAATGGTCAGCGTATTTTCGATGACAAAGACCGGCATCAGCTTGTATTTACGGGCGAAATCTTCCGGGATAAGCTTGACTACCTCCGGCTCGATGATGTAGCCGGAAAGGTTAAAAGAACTTATCCCTTTTTGCTGAGTCAGGCTTTTCTCTACTTCTTCGCGGCTAACCCAACCTTTTTTGACCACGATTTCGCCTAACCTGTTTCCTGTAACCCGCTGTTCAGCCAGCGCCTCGGCCAGCTGGGTTTCGGTGACCAACCCGTTCTCGACCAGTATTTCGCCTATTTTTTTGTGGGAAATATCCGCCACTTACTGAACCTCCGTATTACCAGATATGCTCCTGGATCCAGGCATCGACTTTCTCGATTTTATCCATTAAACTATCGACTTGATTATCTTTATTTTGTCTGCGTATTTCGCTCTTCCTCAGCTCTTCCTCAAAAAGATCATCTTTTTTCTGGCGCAAAGATTCCCGCTGTTTCAACAAGTTCTGTTTTTTAACATCTTCCGCCGCTTTTTTCTCGATACGGCGCTGTTCCTCTTCCCGGGCTTTATTTATCTTTCCCTGTTCCTTCGAAGCCATTTGGCTGCGCTTCTCTTCTTCTTTCAACTTCTCTTCTTTGGCTTTCTGCTTGGCTAAGAATTTAACCTGGTCCTGCTTCTTCTTTTCCAGTTCCGCTTCCTTGGCTTTCTTCTCGGCGGCAGCCCGGGCTTCTTCTTTTTTCTGCTGTTCCAATTCCGCCTGCTTTTGTTCTTTAAGCAGCTTTACCTTATTTTTTTCTTCTTCCTTCGCCTTTTGTTCTTTAACCTTCTGCTCGGCTAAAAATTTAACCTGCTCCTGCTTCTTCTTTTCCAGTTCCACTTCCTTGGCTTTCTTCTCGGCCACAGCCTGCGCCGCCTCTTTTTTCTTCTTCTCTATTTCAGCCTGCTGCTGCTTTTTCTCAACCTCAGCTTGTTTCTTCGCTTCTTCCTTAGCCTTTTGCTCCTTGGCTTTCTGCTCGGCCAAGAATTTAACCTGCTCCTGCTTCTTCTTCGCCAGTTCCGCTTCTTTGGCTTTCTTCTCGGAGACGGCCTGAGCTACTTCCTTCTTTATCTTCTCTGTTTCCGCCTGCTGCTGCTTTTTCTCAGCCTCGCATTTGGCCTTCGCTTCCTGAAGCAACTTCAGCTCTTGGGCTTTCTGCTCGGCAGCAACCCGGGCCGCCTCTTTTTTCTTCTTCTCTATTTCCGCCTGTAGCGGTTTTTTTGCGGCTTCGTCTTTATTCTTTACCTGCTTCTGTAACTTTTGCTCTTTAGCCTTCTGCTCGGCCAGGCTGATTTGAAACTCTCTAGCGAGCTTATGAAAATCTTCTTTTTGTACAGGCGAAGTCTTATACATCTCCCGCTTCTCAACCTTGGGCTGAGCTATCCTTGCTTGTTGTTTCTGCGCCAGCTTCTGTTTTTCCTGCTCGATCCAATCAGAAAGCTGTTTTTTCCGGGCAATTATTTTTGCGTATCTGGCCCGCAAATAATTGAGCAATTTTTCCTGTTCGGCAATACTCTTTTCCAGTTCGCTGATAAGCAACTCCGGATCGCTGTTCGGGCTGAAAGCCGAATAAACGGGCTTCGCCCAAACGATCGACGCGCAAACCATAACTAAAATTACTACTAAACCTTTTTTCATTATTAGCTTATCCTTAAGAATTTTCCAGGATTTTCCTGATCAATTCCTCTCTGGTTCTTTCCAGAACTTTCAAGTTTTCTTCTTCCACCCGGATCTGGAATTCCAATTTCCGGCTCTCTTCCAGAAGAGAATTCTGCCTGTTCAAAAGCTGCCCCAGCTGGGAAACATACCTTTCATGCTTGGCATTTTTATCGGCTTCCAGCAACAGCCGCATCTGGCATTCTCTCTCACGCATCTGGCGCTGCTCTTTCTCTCCGGCCAGCAACCGTTCCTTTTCCAGTTTTTTACTTAATAATTCCCGTTCTTTCTCTTGTTTTTTAACCAGTGCCGTCTGCCGTTTTTTATTTAGAATTTCTTCCTGGGTCTTTTGCTCTTTGGCCTTTTGCCCGGCTAAAAATTTAATCTGCCCCTGCTTCTTCTTTTCCAGTTCCGCCTGCTGCTGTTTCTCTTTTTCCTGCTGCCTTAAAATTTCATCCTGAACCGCATTGCGCCTGGCGATTTCTTGTTTTTGCTTTCGAATTTTTTTCTCTTCCCGTAAGACCCGGGATTCTTCAGAAGCTTTTTTGGGAACCTGGATGCCCTGTCGCTTTTGAAAGACTGGCGCCGACTTTATTGATTTAACTACAGCCTTACTTCTTAAGAGTTTCAACTCCTCGATCTTTTTGTTTTCCTCGTCAATAAACTGCTGTAGGGCTTTTTTACGCTTAAGGATATCTTCGTAACGCCTGCGCAGTGTTTGAACAATGGCTTCCTGCTTATTGATTTCCTTTCTGGCGTTGTCTATGAGAAATTCCAATTCCGGATTAGCCCGTTCGGCGAAAACAGGCTTCCCCAAACTTGCGGCAAAAAAAACCAAGATAGAAAATATAATTACTGCGGTCTGTTTTTTCTTCATTTACCTGCCAGTTAAACTTTTTTTCTTGATGATCACCGTTTCTTTGGCTTCTTCCAGTTTCTTGAGATTATTTTCTTCAGAAAGCACGGTTTTTTCCAGTTCTTTGGTCTGCGCGATGAGCACCTGTTGTTTTTTGGTTAAAGCATCCCACTTCGAGTTAAGATCGGATTTTCTCTGGATTTCCCTGTTTTCCATGGTCAGGATCATTTTATCCTGCCTTTCCTGGTCCATGACATATTGACCCCCTACTCCATAGCGCAATTTTTTAGCCATGCGCGTCATCTCCTCGGAGTTAATGATAGTCGGAGAGACTAAGATCAACAGCTCTGTTTTTTCCTTGTAAGTATTACTGCTTTTAAATAAATGCCCCACTACCGGCAAATCACCCATGAAGGGGACCTTGTAATTGCTTTCCTGCACCCTATCCTTGATCAAACCCCCAAAAATCAAAGTTTGGCCGTTACCGACAATCACTTTGGTGGTCGCGGTGCGCTTGTCGATTACAGGGATATCGTAAGCAAGAGTAGTGGTGCCGTCTTTTACTGTAAGAGTTTTTGGGATTAAAAGCTCGCTTATGTCGGGATGAAGAGTCAAGCTGATGTCGCCATCGGTATTTATTACCGGAGTAACATGCAAAACTATCCCAATGTCTTCCCAGTGAACGGTCCAGGTTACAGTGGTGGAACCGGAATCGCTGGTGGTAAGCTGCGGTTCAGCCCAGGGGTACCTCTGGATTATACTGATGTCCGCCGGGCGGTTGTTAACGGTCGCGACTCGGGGAGCGGAAAGGACGTTTGTATCCAGGGTATTGGCCATAGCTTTTAATACGGCATCAATATTATTAGTGGAAACTGCCAGGGTAAAAGGATCAATGGCTGTTCCGGAAGTGTGGTCTCCCGGTGTCGGGTATATTGGAATGAACGGGATCTTTTGATCTAAGGTTGATGATCCGCTTGAAGTAATTTTATACCCACCGATCTTTAATCCACCCTGAGCAGCCAGCAGATTCCAGTTAACCCCCAGTGAATGTTCATCTTTAAGAACTACTTCAACTATCCTGGCTTCCACCAGCACCTGCTGCGGAAACACATCCAGGGTTTCCAGGTATTGGCCTACCCGGTCCAGGTTATCCGGATAATCCATGACCACGATCGAATTCGGCTCATCCCCGTACAATACTTTCCCCTCGCTGGACAAGAGTGTTCGCATATCGCTGGAAACCTGCTGCGCGTAAGCATTCAGAGCCAGAAAAGACAACATCATGAAAACCGATATTATTTTTTTCATCAGCATTAACCTCCGATTTTATTTGACGGTACTGTTCGTTGCCCCGCTGGCCGTACTGGTACTGGTAACAGTGTTTACCTGCGTTCCGGTCGGTGTCGAAGTTTGCGTAGTGGTCATGGTCTTGGTAGTCATTCCCACAACTTCATCCGCTTTCATATATTTCAATTTAAAAACCCGGGTTTCCATCTTATGATCGATGACTCTAAGGAACTCTTCGACCTTACTGATGTTAACCGGGTAATCAATGACTGTCAGGGAATTCTGCTGCTGACCTAATAAAATCTTACCCTTTGTTGAAAGAAGGCTGTATACTCCTGTCGGTTCGGATGCCTGGCCGGAAGATGCCTGGCCGGAAGATGCCTGACTGGAACCAGCCTGCCCGGAACCAGCCTGCCCGGAACTGGACGCCTCCAGCAGTTTCTTAGCTTCAATATATCTTAAAACTATTGTTTTGCTTAAAAGGTTCGGTTTGACTTTGACGATATTGCCTTTTTTCTCCAGCGACAAATTACTCATGTCCGCGATCGCGTCCAGCGCCTCTTCCAGAGAAATGTTGGTAAAGCTGGCGGTAATCGTGCCGCTGACATCCTGGTCCATGAGGATATTCAAGTTGTAATCGTGGGCAATAACCCGGAAAAGATCGCTTAACTGCACATCGCGCAGTTCGATCGAATAAAGGGGCGACTCGGATTCCAAACGTTTTATTTCCATAACCGGAGCCGAGCCGGTCAAGTTCTTATTGACCTCATCCGTTTTTTCAGCAGATTTAGCTGCGTCAGTTCCCTGAGCCGGAGTCTGCTTAGCCTGGCTTTGCTGTTGTTGCCCGGCTGCCTGCGCAAAAATATTCTTCGGACATAACCAACCAAGAGCCGAAATCAAGAATACCGCTGACGTTACTACTTTAAATATTTTCTGGGATCTCACTTTTGCTCTCCGTTTTTAATAAGAAATCTTATCGGTTAAAATTCCGAATTCCTCCGGGCTTTGCCCCCGGCCCCAAACCACAAGCAATTCGTCGATCACCGGCCTTAAATAAAAAGACCCTTCCGGAGTTGTGATAAGACTTGCCTGGTCTTTTTCCCGGCTGGTCATTTGAGGATACCTTTTCTTGAGCCAATCCTTAAAAGCGCCCAGGTAAACTTTCATGTCCCCGAGGCTGTTCCATTTTGTCCGCAACAGAACCAGCTTCTGGTTTTTACCATTCTGGTACAAAGTTATCCGGTCTTTTTTCCATCCTGAGGCCGCCTGTTCGGCTGTGTCTTTATCCAAAAACTGGCGCAAAGACAACAGCAGGTAAAATTCCCCCAGGTGATTACTGTAAATTTTTGCCCATCCTGCCGGGAGCTGAACTTCTTTCAAAAAATCCTGCTCACCGTCAATAGCAGTATTATCCTGTTTCTTGTCCGCAAAACTGCGGTAAGGATGCAGGATCTGATTCATGGAAACCGGAGCATTCTTGTAAAGAACCTCTAAATCAGCCCATTTGCTGTCTTTTAAATAATACTGGATATAATTTGCTCCATAACCGTAAATATTATACTGCAAGTTTTGCCGGCTATATTCGCTATTTTTGATGATCTTGTCTTCTATAAGCGCGAATATGTCCCCCAGTTCCTGAAAATTCGCCCCTTCTTTCCTTAATATATACTCCAGCATTATTGCCGTGGCTTCGCCTTCCAACAGAGCATGGCGGGCCGTAGAAAAATCCAGGTCTTGTTTAGAAGCTTTGTCGCCCTGGAATTCTGGCATGGTGACCTGCCGGTCCTGGTAAGCATGGGCGATCTCATGAACTAAAACCGGCTCAGCCAGAACCGGATGGATCCAGTCTCCGATAAAGATCGTCTTAAGTTTAGGGTCATAAAGCCCGGCCAGCGAAGCAATTTCCGAGTTGATCAAACTCTCTTTGTAATCAGCGTTATCAGGGAGCAATCCCAGCCAGGACAAGATCAAACCTTCTTTTTCCAGCCTGTCCTTGCTGAAATCACGGTTAAAAACTTCTTCTAATTGCTTTCTCAAACTTACCCGGTCAATAAACTGCACCTGGATATTTTCCAGAACATCCCAGCCCCGAATAGAAGCAACTTCTTTGAGCAGACTTTTAATCTTGGTTTTTAAACTATCTTTTTGGATCTTAACTTCATCGCTAATAGCCTGCGGAAGGACAATCTCCTCGCCGCGGTTAAAATTAGAGTAATTTACCACCTGCAATAAATACATTTCGCCAATCTTGCCCTCGGAGCGCAGCGTTTGAGGAAGAAAATCCTCCTGGCTGATCCAAAGCTTCATGGAGATACTGCCGACCAGATTCCAGCGTTTGAACATTTCCGGATCCAGGCTGTATCCCAGGACAAAACAGTCTTTTCCTTTTCTTTTTTCCACACCCAGGATCTTGACCGTGCTTGGATCAACTTGCCTCTCGTTAATAGTAAATAAACTCCTTAGCACGCTAAAAGAAAGCACCGCTTTAGCGTCTTTGCCGTTGATCTCCAGCTCCTTTTTCTCCCAGATCCGCTTTTCCCGGTTCCAGGTAAAAGGTATCCCTCCGATCTCAAAAGTCTGGACCCATTGCGAAGTCGATGCTCCGTTAGGCAGAGTAAGCGATAGGCTTATCCGGCCGTCGGCTTTGTAATTATCGACATTATGGATGCAATTCTTGAAATCTGATTTTATATGAAAGAGCGGATTTTCCAGCCATACTTCGGTTTCAACTTCAACGGTCTTAAGCTTAAAAAGAGCCGAGGAAACTTTTTCCAGGATACCATAGGAGCTGATATCCAAAGGCTTGAGAACTGCGGGAACAGCAGTTAGAGCTTCCTGTTTGTTTTTCCGCGTTTCTAAAAGCTCTTTTAATTCAACTTTCTGCCAACCGATCGTTCCCGGCAGGCAGAGAATTAAAACCAGGAAAAAGAATCTTCCAATCTTGAAGTTTTTCATTCTAATTTGGCAGTTTTAGCCATTACACCTGCCATTTTAGCCACATAATGCCCCTGAGAATCTTCTAAAACCACATCTTCGGGGTTGATTTTGATTATTTCCTTATTATCTATGCTGTCTCCTAAAACTAAGACTTTTCCGTCAATAATGACCCGGGATTGGGAAGGAGACCCTGAATAAAAGATCGCTGAAACTTGCAGATAGTCCAGGGGTAGAGCATTGCCCAGCTCAACCATGGCTTTTTCCTCTTTTGGGGTCAAAAAAGGATTCACTCTTCCCTCTATCTGTTCAGAGCTAATTTCGCCTGTTTGACTAAATACCAACCCTGGGCCATTTATTCCAAGATTCAGGATATTCAGACCGATAAAAAATAAAATCGTTAATTTATAAATCTTATCCAAGGCTCCCCCTGATAATTTCTCTTAGCTTCTTTAAATCATCGTCCGAGTACTGACGCCATCTGTTGATCAAATTGCGCCTGGCCTTTGGGAATACACCCTTCTTCTCGTAGCGAAAAAGCGTCTGTTTGGAAATACCGAGCTTTTCCGCCACCTGCTGCGCTGTTAACAATTTTCCTTCTATCATATTTACCTGCCTCTTTATTATTTTACTCCAGTAGCCTATCCAATGCTTAGCGTTACTTTCTCATATTGAAACTTATAACTCTCGCTGAACATACTTAATGATATTTGATGATATTGTAAATTACTAAATATAAATTGTCAAGTAATTTTTAAATAAGGCCACGACTTACGGAACGCTAGTGAACGTAAGTCGTTGGGCCGAATTTAGTCCGAGGCATGAGCGGATTTTAACGAAATCCGCGAATGTAGCCGAGGACGAGATACTAAGCCATAACTTATGGAGCACGCAGTGCGACATAAGTTATGGGGCCGAATTTAGTCCGAGGCATGACCGGATTTTAACGAAATCCGCGAATGTCTGCCGAGGGCGAGATATGAGCAGATTTCCAGAGAAATCTGCGAACGCTACGCGAAGGGGAGATACTCTATTTTTGTTGAACTTACTTCAATAAAACCAGGTCAAGAAGCTTTTTCTTGATGGCCTCGCTAGCATTAAGCAACTTGATCCCCAAAAGGTATTCGCGGGCTTTGATCATGGCAGAGCGCACTATCTCGCCTCTTAATTCTATCAATTTTTCCGAACTAGACTGTTCCGGCTTGATTTCAAAGGATAAAAGGACGATTAACCCTTTGGGCAGGAATATATTGGCCTGAGCTCCTATAAAATTGGCATCCGAGGAAATATTGAAAGTATGCCCGGTTATCGCCTGTCGGGGAAGCAAAACCACGGCTTCATCCAATATTTTTAATTGCAGGGGGATTTCCAGAAAAAGCCGTTCCGTGCCTCTCCAAGGAACAAATCCCTGGACTGAATTTTGTTTAACGATGAACTTCGCCAGCTCGAAATTCTTATCTTCCAGCCGCCAATACAGATCTAAAGCCGCCATAATCGCATGGGCTTCGGAAACCAATGGCTCGATAGCCAAACCAGTCATCTTGGCTACAGTATCCAGAAGAGACGTATCCAAAGGATTACTGCAGGCCACGAACAGGGTGTTGCCCAATTTAAACAAAGGGATAATCTGATATTGAAGGGAGAAATTTTCTTCGATTAGACGCAGGACTGATTGGTCAATAACGTAATCTGCAATCCGGACATAAGGAATATTGCTTTCTTGGGCCAGGAATAAGGCGATATCAGCCTCGGAGAGAAATCCCAGTTTTACCAGATTTACCCATAAAGACCGCCCAGAATTGCGCTCTTCGACCTTAGCTCTCTCTAACTGCCAGGGGTGAAGCCAATTCTGCTCAAGAAGCTTAACTTCCAGGTTTTCCATAAAAGGTCGGGTTATTTCTTAAATAACTGGATCATATTCCACATCGGCAGGAATATGGAAAGAGCCATGCCCATAACCACCAGGCCCAGGACCGCAGTCATGATCGGCTCGATCAAAGTAGTAAGGTTCTTAACCATGGTCTTGACTTCCAGATCGAAAAATTCACAAAGAGAATCAAGCATTAAAGGCAATGATCCGCTTCGCTCTCCCACCGAAACCATGTATCCCACCAGCCTGGGGAAAAATTTACTATTGAGAATGCCCCCGGAAATCCCTTTTCCGTCAGCTACATCACGCTTGATCCTGTCTATTTCCCGGCTTAAAACCACGTTACCGATAGTCATCCCCACAATATCCAGGGTCTTAAGAACCGGCAATCCCGCCTGATATAAAACATTCAACATCGAGGCAAAACGAAGCATGGTCATTTTGGTGTAGAGCTTCCCGAAAACCGGGATCTTGAATTTCAAGTTATCCCACACAAATCTTCCGGAAGGAGTGCTAATGATCATGCGTACTCCGAAAAATATAGCGCCGACAGACAATATTACCGCATACCAGTAATGGCTCAGAACATAACCGATGAGCACCATGATCTGGGTAGGCAAAGGAAGTTTAGCACCAGCATCCGCATACATCTTGGAAAATTGAGGGATAACCATAACCGTCAAAACCACTACCGCGATCAGCAAAGCGATAACCACCATAATAGGATAACGCATCGCGGCGCTGATATTAGTCTGAGTCTCCATATCATCTTCCAGCATATCCGAAAGCTTCATCAGCACTTTATCCAGGATCCCGGCGCTTTCTCCGGCAACCACGGTATTGACGTAAAGTTCGGAAAATATCCCGGGGTGCTTAGCCAGCCCCGCAGAAAGGCTGCTGCCGCTTTCCACGTCATGGATAACCTGAGTTAAAGCTTTCTTAAGATTAGGATCTTCCGCCTGTTCGGTCAGAACCCTTAACCCTTCCAGGATCGGGATCGCCGCTTTGATGATCACGGCGAACTGGCGGGTAAAAATGACCAGAGCCCGGTTATTTATGCCTCCTCGAGTTGCGCCGGAAGCCCTCTGCGCGCTCTTGGCCGCCGATCCTTTGGTTTTAGCTTTAAAGCTGATATTTATCGGCAGGTAACCTTTTTTAGCCAGATCCGTGGTCAAGGCAACTTCACTGGCCGCCTCTAGTTCGCCTTTGACAAACTTCCCCTGACTGTCTACCGCTTTGTATACGTAGATCGGCATATTTTAAAATTAATTATTTTTTCTCACCCAGCCAGCTGGCAATGCGTTTTTCATACTCGGTAATGTCGGCCGGCTTAACCTGGACTTGCTCCGCAGTCTTGGAAGACAAAGGGGCCTGGGACATAGGTTTAACTTCAGCCTCGGCCGCAGCCTCTTCGGACGCGGGCTTGAGGTCAGTATGCTCTTCGCAGACCCTGGCTACTTCCTCGATCGTGGTCACTCCGGACAAAGCTTTATTTAACCCATCCTCACTTAAAAGTTTCATTCCCTTGGCTTGGCATTTTCTGCGCAAGGATACCGTCGAAGCTCCGGAAATGATCATCTCCCTTATTTCATCATCCACGCTCATCAGCTCAAAAATACCGGAACGGCCGCGGAAACCCGTACCTTTACAGTAATCGCAGCCTTTACCACGGTACAAACGGGCATTTTTTCTGTCCTTAATCCCCCATTTGTCGATCAAGGCTTTCGACGGCTCATAAGGCTCTTTACAATGCTCGCAGACTACCCTGATCAAACGCTGAGCCATTACTCCGATCAAAGATGCCGAAATAAGGAACGGCTCGACCCCCATGTTGATCAAACGGGTGATCGCCGAAGGAGCATCATTAGTGTGCAGAGTGGAAAACACCAGATGGCCGGTCAAAGCCGCCTGGATCGCGATAACAGCAGTGTCGATGTCGCGGATTTCACCCACCATTATCACATCGGGGTCCTGACGCAGCATGGCCCTTAAGCCGTTAGCAAAAGTGATCCCAGCTTTGGCATTGACCTGGATCTGGCGGATAAGCCCGAGGCGGTATTCAACCGGGTCCTCAATGGTTATAATATTACGGTCAATGGTGTTGATCCGCATCAGCGCCGAATAAAGAGTGGTAGTCTTGCCGCTGCCGGTAGGCCCGGTTGAAAGAATGATGCCGTAAGGTTTGGATATTAAACCTTCATACCTGGTAAGCTGGTCCGTGGTGGAAAATCCCAGTTTCTCCAGGCCAATGGTGACTGAAGCGGTATCCAGGATCCTCATGACCACGTTTTCACCATAGATAGTGGGCATGGTGGAAATCCTGAAATCAATGATCTTCTCTTCGACCTTGGATTGAAAATGCCCGTCCTGCGGGATCCTGTTCTCGGCAATGTCCATCCCGGATAATACCTTGATCCGGGAAATGATCGCCGGCTCCCAATCTTTTGGCGGAGAAGGCACCTCGTGCAGGATGCCGTCGATCCTGAACCTTATCCGGGTCAGTTCCTGTTCGGGTTCGATATGAATATCCGAAGCCCGGTCATGCACTGCCTGGGCAATGATCAGGTCAACGAGCTTGATGATCGACGCTCCCTCACCCATTGAAGCCTTGGCCGCGGAAGTTCCCTGGGTAAAACCCGTAGTCATCATGTCTTCGCTGATCGAGCGTTTGGCGTAAACACTGCCGCGCGCCTCATCGATCTCTTCAGGGGCAGCCAGATATGCTTCAACATGCAGCCCTGTCTGCATCTGGATCTGGTCAATGGCGAAAAGGTCCGATGGCTCGGACATAGCCAGGTGCAGAATCCCGTTTTCGATCCGGATAGGTACGGATTGGGTTTGTACAGCCAGCGCTTCAGGCATGAGTTTGACTATTTGCTCATTAGGCTGGAGGCCATCGAGGCTTACGTAATTGAACCCGAAATGTTTAGCGATCGACTCATAAAGGTTTTTCCGGGGCAAAAGCTTCATCTCGACGATGATCTTTTCCAGCGGCCGCTTTAATTTACGCATTTCGTCAAGCGCCTTGTTCAAGCTTTCCTGAGAAAGGATATTCTGGCTCAACAATAAACTTTCCAGCTCTTTATCGTTCATCTTTCTCCGTTAGCGTCTTTAATCGCTTTCATCCAGCCCCTGACCAGCGGGGCGTCGGGAGCGTCAGGCGCTAGATTAAGATACTGCTGATAGTATTTAAACGCCTTTTCCTTATTGCCTAAATAATTATCGTAAAGTATGCCCAGGTTGTAAGAAGCATCTTTATCCAAAGGGTTTAAATTAATTACCAGCTTAAAAGATTCCTCGGCCAGCACAAACTGGCCTTTATTCAGGTAATCTATGGCCAGATTAAAATAATAGTCGGGATTAGAAGTCTCTTTTTTGATCTCCTCCAGGTAATAAGACATCGCTTTTTCCACCTGCTTCTTTTCGCTTTCCGTTTTATCGTTTGCCGCTGTTTTATTTCGGGCTTCGTCTTCCGGCGCGGTAATGGAAGCGTCCTGGAGCATTAATTCGGCCTTGGCGAATTCGGCGTTGGCGGCGGAGTAATTGCCTTCTTTAATAAAAAGCTGTCCAATAGAAAAATAATCCTTGGCTTTTTCCAGCTTAGCCTTCCGGGAAACTATGGAGCCTTCCTGAGCCCAGGACAACCCTGCCAAAACCGGGATCAGCGCCAGACAAATCAAGGTTATAAATCCTAAACCCGCGTTCTTCAACATTAACTTACTCCTTTGTCTCCTGGGGGATAAGCTCTACGTCGATCTTTCCGTTGTTCGATTGTTCCGTCTTTTGCGGGGCCTTTAATGTTTTAACTTCTTCGGAAGACTTGAATATGCCTCCGATCCGGCCCAACAATGACAAAAATTTACCCTGCAATTGTCCCAGTTCCTGCCTGGTCTGGTCTAAAGCTATCTGGAGGCTGCTTTTTTCCAATTCCACGGCAACGTATTTCTCCCGCAGCACCGCTGCATCTTTTTCCACTTCTTTATAACTCGTCTGCATCTCAAAAAGGCTGTTCTCCATGCTCATAACCTTTTCCTGCAGGGCGAATATCTTTTCCGCCCGGGCATTAAGTTCCTTGGTATTCTGTTCCAGCTGCAACTGGGCATCCTTATAAAGCTGCTTAAGCGTTGACTGCTCCCGTTCGGACGAATCGAGCCTGGACTTAAGCTTGTCTATTTCTTCTTTGTATCTCGAGTCGTCCAAAGAAACTGTTGCCGGTTTATTATCCTCCGGCTTTGGAGTTAAAACCGCATAATCCCTGATGGGAGAAATATTATTTTCCAATAACTGCAGCATATAATTGTTGACGCTGTTCAGTTCTTTGGAAATGGAATCCAGCTGGACGCTGAGCAATTCTTCCTTGCCCTTTTTCAGTTCCAGCGAAGCTATCTCCGATCCAATCCCGGCAAGTTTGTTTTTTATCGGCTCGATCATCTCGAATTTTTTCCGGGCGTCATCAAAACTTTTCTTCAGGACTTCGTTCTTAAGCGAGAGTTCTTCGATCTTCTTCTGGAGCTCCTCCGCCATTTTGCGGTCGGTTTTGGACCGGGAGATCCTGGCAGCCAAAGAACGGCTTTGACTGACCGAGACTTTAAGTTTTTCATCCAGATACAAAACTTTTTCCCGTTCTTTGTTAAGTTCTTCTTTGAGCTTAGCCTCAGACTTATTCAAAGAATCCTGAACTTCGGCGAACTGTTTAAGCTGAATTTGCAGCCGGTTAACAGCCGCTTCGTTTGATTTTTTGTCTTCCGAAACGCTGCGAAACTCTTTACGCAATCCCCAGAAATAAAACAGGACCAGGAACGAACAGGTCAAAACCAGAAAGATATAAACAAATTTCTCATTGCGCATTCTTTCCTCGCGGCTGAAGTTTAAAAGGACGGTCACGGGAGATCATATTATTATCCGGGGCAATGGTCGACCCGTCGCCGTCTTTAATTATATGTGCGGTGACAAATATTAGCAAGTCGGTTTTTTGTTCGGGCTCTGTTGAACTTCCCGAAGCACTATGGCTAAAAAGCTTTCCCAGAAACGGCAAATCGCCCAAAAATGGGACTTTTGAGGAAGTTTTAGCCTGGGTAGTCTTGACCAGGCCGCCGATGACTATAGTCTGGCCGTCTAAGATCTGCACTTCTGTTTCGGCCTTACGGGTCGAAATGATCGGCCTCTGATTGATGGTATCAGCGGCAATGGTTCCCGCGCTGTTAGAAACCTCGGGCTTAAGTTTCAGTTTTATGTGTCCGTCCGGGCTTATCTGGGGCGTAACCTCCAGATTGATCCCGATATTGATCTGTTCCCACCCGGTAACCTCATAATTTCCCGTATTGGTATTGCGCTCATATGTGGCCACTGGAACAACCTGGCCGACGTTGATCGTCGCTTTTTGATTGTTCACGGTCATGATCCGCGGGGCGGCAACTAATTTTGTGTCCGCCCGGGTCTTCAAAGCGTCAAACACCGCCGTAAGACCGGTAAAATCCAGAGTCCCCAGGGTAAAATCGCTGGCCACCGAATAAGGAAAAGCCTTGCTCGAAGCGATAATATCCGCGCTGGCCGGAGGGGAATCCGCGGAAAGAGAATTAAGCGTTCCTGAGCCCTTGGCACTGAAAGGAAAAGTAACCGGCCTTTTTGAGCCTTTAGCCTGGATCGTAGTAGTCCAATCAATACCCAGCTTCTCGGTATTAGTCAGGGATGTTTCTATGAGCTTAGCTTCGATCAAAACCTGAGGCGTAATCTCATCCAGCGCGGGGATCATCGCATCGATCTTATTGAGCACCGAAAGCGAATCAGTCACAACGATAGAGTTGGAACGGTTGTCCGCCTCTATGGAACCATTGGAACTGAGTACCTTGGCAAGAGTGTCTTTAAGTTTCGCGGCATCGGCGTTGTTAAGTTTGAAAAGCTTGGTCTGCTTGCCTTCCCGTTCCGCCTCCGCCATCGTGGTAACTTTATAGACATTCTCTTTTTTGGTATAGGAAAACCCGTTGACCGTAACAATGGAATCCAGCGCCTGGTCGATTGTGAGGTTGTTCAACTGGACCGTAACCAGCCCCTTGACGTTTTCCGAAAATACGATATTCAGGTTATACTGCTTGGCCAGCTGGCGGAGAATATCCTTGATATCCACTTCCCTGAACTCCAGGGACTCTATTAAAACCGGCTTAGCTGTTTCCTGGGCAAAAAATTTACCCGGCAAACCAAACCCGCAGACCAATAACACTAGAAATATCTTTACTCGTAATTGTCCGGACATTCGACCACCCCTATTCTTCGGGAAAAGTCAGGTAAAAACTCTGACTCCCTTTTTTTAATAACACTTTGTCTTTTAAAACTTCCCCGACTTCATAACCGCCAATAATATCGCCTTTCTTGACGATCTCATTGTTGATAAAAGCAAAACCCACCTTGTCCTTGCGACAGGATATTCCCTGCAACTTAAGCTCGGAATTAGCCTGCCCGGATTTATAAGTATCGGATGAGAACGGGTCTCTTCCCCAGGGAGCCTCCGCGCGTTTCTTTTGAGTCTCCAGGGCATTCCTGTCCGCCGCCGCGGAAACAGGAGCAGGAACCTTAACTTCGGCATCAACCAGCGTTAAATGAGCCTGGGGCGCAGCAACAGGAACATTGACCTTTTTACGTTTCATACCGCTGAGGACGACAACTGCCAGTACCGGAAGCATAGCCAAAATCCACGCGATCTGTTTTTGTTCTTTAGTCATTTTTAACTATCCGGAAATAGTGCTTAAAAGCAAAACCGCTTTGAGAAACTTGGAAGCCTCGCCCGGGTTTTTGGAGCCGCTTTTCGCATCTGCGGGAGCGAGTGTTTCCGGGCCTTTCTCCACAGTAAGCGTCTCCACCTTAAAAGCCGTCGGCAATTCGTTGATTGCCTTGATATAATCCGCCAGCACCTGATAAGTGCACGTCAAGGTGATCTCCAAATAAATCTTGTTGATCCCCGGGGGCAGAGCGGTTTCATCGTTCTTGACATCCTCCCGCGGCCGCAAAGATAACACGGTGATCTGGCGGTCGCTGGCCGTCTGCCCCAGTAATTGCATGAGGCGCGGGATCTGTTTCTTACTTACTCCCAGATCCTGGAATTCCTGCAATTTGCCTTTGATCTCGAATATCGCTTTCTGGGGATCAGGAAGACTGCGCACCAATTCCTGGGATTCCTGAAGTTTAGCCTGCTTGCTGCCGAATTCGGCTTTCAACCCGTCGGAATACTTCAGGACCGGCCTGCCCACGAAAAAATAAACTAACAGCCAAACGCCGATAAAAACGGAAGTAAAAATAACCACATAGGATACCTTGTTGACTTTTTTAGAGTTATTCGGCATTTTAGTAATTCAGTTGGCAGACGATTTCAAAGTCTGCTGCCGGTATCGGCGAATACATGTCATTTTTACTGGAAACCATTTCCACGTGACTGAAATACGGCGAATCCGACAAGACCAGGACGAATTGCGAGAGTTCCAGATCCACCAGGCTGTATTTAGCAAAAATCTTTCCGGCAATACGCAATTCCTGAGGAACTTTCCCCGGAACAGTGGTAATCTTCTGAATGATCGCTTCCGCAGGTGTAATATGGCTGAGCTCCTTGAGCAACCCCCACCAGTAAGGCTGCTTGCCCTTAGCCATGACCAGAAGCTGCTTCCTCTGTTCTAGCTTGCCCTTCATTAGCGCGTATTCCCTGATCTGGGAGGCGGAAAGCTCGAGCCGGTTGATCTCAGATTCCAGATTATTAATCAATATCTTATACTTGAGGGCATTGCCGTAATTTAAACCGTAAAAGACCAGGCTTAAAAGCAAAATCAGGGGAAACCCTATCCTTAAAGCCGTAGACAAAAGTATCGCCTTCTGTTCCAATTTTTCCTTAGCCGGAAGAAGATTGATTTTTCCTCCCGAGCCCAGGCACAAGCCGAAAGCCACCGCCAAATGGGGAATAGCCTGTTCCATCATCAACTCTTGTTTCATTACCCCGGTTTCCCCCCAACCCCTCACGGCCTTGATAATGTTCAAGGGAACGACTTTCTGCACCCCTTCCAGATTGTAAAGCAGGAATTTGTCGATATTACGCAACTTGGAAGAGCCCCCGGTAAGGTAGATCTCGTCGATCAAATTTTCCGACTTAAAAGTCTTGATGTAATAAACTATGGTCCGGTTTATCTCCATGACCATCCGTTCCAATGTGGGGCGCAGCAGCCCGGAAAGCTGATCGCCTTTTAAAGGGCCGAAATCAGTAAGAAATTCGACGTTCGCTTCGTCCTGCAAAGGGATCCCGATATTTCGTTTAAGTTTTTCCGCTTCTTCCAGGCTGATATTCATCGGCCCGTTGGGGGAATTAATTGGTTTGGCCATGGCATGTGTGATATGCTCCCCGCCAATTGGAATCTCGCGGGAAAAAACCAAAGTTCTTCCTTTATAGAAATTAAGCAACGAGATGTTCGCTCCGATATCCAGAAGCGTCGTGGTCTTTTTGTTGGAAAGGTTGTCAAAACAATAAGGCAGGAGATTACCCAGGCAGTCCGGGATAGTATTTATGGCCACCGGCCGGATGTTCATATCCTTTAAAAGTTGCACCTGTTCATCGATGGCCTGGCGGTCGGCGGCGATGCAGGTGATCTGCAGCCCCGAGCTTTTCTCATCGCGGAACTGACCGGTCACAAAATAATCGAAGACCACGTTATTGATATCCAGCTGAAAAGGCAGCCGTTTCTTAAGCTCGATCCCCACCGCGCCGCGAAGGTCTTTTTTGTTCAAATAAGGCACCGAGAGGGAAAAAATAAAAACACCTTTGCCGGAAATAACGAACCGGCCCAGGGTGGATTTGGAACGGGTCTCGGCGATGAATTCCTTTACGAATTCCTGGGCTAGTTTTCTTTTTTCGGCGTTATTATCTTTAGCAACCTGGGGGAGGGCGCGGGTAATGCATTTGCGAACCACGTATTTCTTGCTTTTCTTGTGCAGCTGAAGGATTTTAATGTAACTTGATCCGATATCTATACCGATGACATCCTGGGAGGAAATGAGGAATTCAACAAGAAAATTGAACAAGCCATTGAGGAAAGCCGGCGCCCTAAAACCGGCCCTGGATACGCCAGAAGAATTTTTGCTTACTGACTCTTGGGGTTTATCCATTTGAATAATTCTAACGACGCTGTGATTAGCTGTCAAGAAAATTAAAACCCGGCTTCCCTGACCGCACTTTAGACTATTTCCGGATTAACGGCTGCGCGAAGCTCTAATTTTTACTACTTCCAGCTCTTGAAGTATCTTATCCTGATTGCTCAAAACCTGGTCTAATTTATTAAGCACTTGCTGATTTTCCGTTCCAACACTGGACGCAAGCGCGGATACCTGGTCCTGGACGCTGCGCAGGTTGGCGACAATGTCGAAATTCTGGGGCAGTTGTTCCCCTGGTTGCGGCATTTTCTGCGCCGCAAGATGTAAAGTAATGCCGAATAAAAAGAAAATAATCACTGCTATTGCCACCAAAGTCTTTTTTCTCATATCATCGCTCCTATTGTTCCTGCCACTGGATGATAACGGGTTCAAGATCAAATCCTCCGCTGGAACCTAACTGACTCCTCCACCTGCGCCACCACCCTCTCCATCCTCGGCCTCCCCATCTCCCCCGCTGTTGGAGCCTTATTCTAACCTGTCCGTCTAAAGTTATATTATTACCCATAGTTGCATTATCGCTATTCAAATAGTTGAAACTGACATTCCCGTTTTCCGAATAAATAATGCCATCAAAATTCCGGTTATTCCTGCGTTGGTTTTCGTTGTTTCCGTCAGGCAGATCAGGCGAAA
>JAPLLS010000080.1 GCA_026387435.1 Candidatus Omnitrophota bacterium | reverse complement strand
CCGAATCCCGACGCACCAATAAACCTCCGTCAGCGGCAATATCCACAGCCAGCCCCTGAACATGATCTTTCGGTGAGAAGATTTTGACCATTTTGCCTAAAGTAATATTGAGCTTTTTCCATTTATCCAGGATCGCCGGGCTGCCGTTCTTTTGAAAAAGAATATAGTTATCCTCGATCCGGCGCAGGATCTCTTGCAAAAGCTCAACCCGGCTAAACTTTTGTTCTGTGCCCACGGCAGCTTTCAGGGAAATGGCGCCTTTTAGTAATTCCTGAGTTTCATTATTCACGTTCAACCCGATCCCCAGGAAAACAAAATGAACCCGGTCCGGCTCTGCTTCGATCTCAGTGAGAATCCCGCAGAATTTTTTATTATTGATCAGGATATCGTTAGGCCATTTTATGGATGCGGTAATGCCCGTGACCATCTTAACCGCCTCGCATACCGACACCGCAGCCAAAAAAGTAAATATTGAACTTTCCCCGGGACTGACCTCAGGCTTAAGGATAAGAGTAAAATATATGCCTTTATATTTAGGGCTGACCCAGTGCCTGCCCAGCCTGCCCCTGCCTTAGGTCTCAGCTACGGCAAGCACGATCGTGACATCGGCCGGATTGTCGCAAGCGAGCTCCATGGCAATATCCATAGTCGATGAGCAGCGTTCCAAATACTGGATCTTGCGGCCGATGAATTTCGTATTTAACTTTTCTTCTACCTCGAAAGGAAACATCCGGTCGGGTAATGATTCTAACCGGTAACCCAAATGCGGCACAGCTATAATATCGTAGCCGGAATCTCTTAGGTCATTGATATGCTGCCAAAGGGCCTGACGGGAAATCTTAAGATGCTGGCTGATCTCTTCCCCGGAAACGTATTCTTTCTTTCGGCGCAGGAATTCCAGGATCTTTTCCCGGATCTTATTCTTTTCGCAGTTCAAATTTGAAGTTAAGGCCATCTTGGAGGAGTTTGTTTTGCGCCCGCAGCAGGCCAAAGGCCTTTTTTGTTAATTAAAAATTAATCTCCATGGCGTGAGTAGGGCAGATCTTGATGCAGAGCTCGCAGGCAATACATTTATCTTCCTCAAAGATCACCTTGCGGCTGACCGGATCGATAACAAAGGCGTTGGCGGGACAAATCGGCACACACATGCCGCAGTCAGTACATTTGGCGCTGTTGCGGACAATATCCTCGCTTAAAGGCTGGACCCTGACCCCGGAATCTTCCAAGTATTTCATGCCTTTATTAAAATCTATATCCTCCCCGCTTAATTCCAGGACCATTAGCCCTTCTTCCTGGGGCGTCACGGAAGCCTTAAGGATATTAAAACCCAGATTGAAATCCTTAACCAGCTTGTAAATTATCGGCTGATCCACCAGTCGATGCGGGAAATGCAACACTATACGTTTAGAGAGCATATCTCCACCTTCTTAAAAACTAAACCGCAACTACCTCTTTTACCTGCGGGACTTCTTCTTTTAAAAGACGCTCAATCCCCATCTTTAAGGTCATCTGGCTCATCGGGCAACAGCCGCAGGCGCCGGTAAGCCTGACCTTTACTATGCCGTCTTTAGTCACATCCACCAGCTCCACGCTTCCGCCCTCCGCGGCCAGCATCTCTTTGACTTTTATTAATGCTTTCTCGACTGCTTCTCTCATTTGGTTCTCCTCAATTTTTCGAAACATTCTTATAGAAGGAAAAATTGACCCCGAGGCGAGATACGCCGAGGGGACTTTTCCTATTGAATCGGTCTTTCTTTAAGCGGCTTGAACTTATAGCCCGATTCCGCTCCCGGCAATCCCGCCACCGGCTCGCTTAAAACAAATTCGCCGTCTTTGATCCAGGATTTGAGTTCCTCGGCGATCTCTTTGGCCCGGGAATAACTGGAAAGCGCTCCGGTAGGAATTTCCTTCCCCTGGACAGTGATTTTCCCGGATTTCAACTGGGCATAATTCACTTCTCCCAGCGAACGCGTTACGGCTTGCGGATAATCGCTGCCGTAATCCACGACCTGGGCATAGATTTCTTCGTCTCTTACCGCGGCATAGGCACAGATCTCTTCGCTTAAGATCGGGATCGGGATCCCGATGCCCACGGTCAAAGAAACCCCGTAACCTAACATGCTGGTCCCCCTGAGCCACTGGGCTTTCATCTGTTTCAAATCTCCGATAACCGCAAGCGTGCCCGCTCCGGAGCTGGGAACCTGGTTTTCTTTCCGGGGAGCCATCGGATTATGCTGAGTGCCCTGCCAGGCGACATAACCTATGCCGCCTCCCAGGAAAATCCGCGTGCCGATACCAATAGTCTTATAAAGAGGGTCCTTCAACAGCGGAGAAAGCTGCCCGGCCGAACAATAATTGGCATTGCCCATCTGGGGCTTTAAGGCACCCATATAAGTATAGATCATTTTTTCGGATAGATTTACCGCAACATTGTAATTCTGGTAGCAGTTGCGGATATTGAACAAAACCGCCTCGTTCAAATCTTCCAGTTTGATCAAAGTTTCCAGCTTCTTCCGGGGATAACAATCCGTGCCGTAACTGGTAGCTTCCAAACGAATATCCTTGCCTTCCAGCAGTTCCTGGATCACGTGTCCGCCCCCGTATTTAAACTCCACGGGATAAACTTTATTGCGGGGGTCGTCATCCGGCAAAGCGGTCGCTCCCAGAAAAATGTCTACCGCGGCAAAGCCGGTATAAGCCGGGACATCATTAAGCTTACAACTGCCGCCGCCGATCTTGATCTTAGGCTTGGAATGGCCGATATTAAAATAGGCGCCTGACGAACACATCGGCCCAAAAGTGCCGGTGGTGACTACGTCCACTTCCTGGCTAGCCTTTTTAGCCCCTTTTCTGGCCACCAGATCGATTATCTCTTCGGCAGTAACTACTACCACGCTGCCTTTTTTGATTTTCTGATTGATTTCAGCTATAGTTCTCATGCCATCCTCTTATTTGAAAAAATCTCCTGCCAGCCGGCAGGAGTTAACTTTAATATTATACCAAATTTAAGCGAATTAGCCAAGCAAATCTATAAAAAGATAGCATTCTTCTTTGCTTGGCAAGTTCCAGAGCAGCAAACACATTCGCTCCAGCTGAAACGTTCGCCAAAATCCCCTCTTCCCGGGCCAGGCGCCTATCCATACTCCAGGCTTACAGGAAATTATTTAAATTTTTTGCTGATAAGCTTGTAGGCGATAAAGGCGAGGATAGCGACACCAAGGACTACGACTGCGGGCTTGGTGTATTTCACCAAAGCTTCCCCGAACAGGGACAGAAGAATGATCCGCGGGATAACCCCGATCAAGGTAAAAATGACAAAACCCGGGAAATTTATCTTGGTTATGCCTGCGGTAATAGAAAAAACCTTAAAAGGGACAATTGGAACAAGCCTTCCGATCAAAACGCTTAAAACCCCGTATTTCCTGGCGAAATTTTCCGCTTTCTCGATATGGTGCGGCCGGATCAGGATGAATTTTCCGTATTTAAGCAAAAACGGCTTGGCCGCGTAACGGCCGAGGCAATAACCGACCATCCCTCCCAGCGTAGCCCCCAGCGAACCGAAGATGGTGATCGATAACAAGGGGATGCCGATCGCGCCGGCTCCGATAATGATCACTTCCGAAGGAATAGGCACGCAGCTCGATTCCAGGAACATCCCCAGGAATACGCCCGGATCGCCCATATTTTTGATCATTCCCAGGATATTATTCTGCAGCGCAGGATCGATCATAGAATAAAAAGGCAGGACCGCGGATACGGCCCTGCCTCTCTTAAAGCTTCAAGTTCTTATTTAAAGAAAGAATTTTTGACGATAAAAGAAGCAAAGACAATGGAAACCATGGACATCAGCTTGATCAGGATATTCAAAGAAGGCCCGGAAGTATCCTTAAAAGGATCGCCGACTGTATCGCCGGTAACCGTGGCTTTGTGGGCAGGCGAGCCTTTTCCGCCGTGATGGCCTTCCTCTATATACTTCTTGGCATTATCCCAGGCTCCACCGGAATTAGCCATCATAACTGCCAAAACAAACCCGGTAACCGTGGCTCCGCACAAAAGGCCGGCTTCTGCCTCAATGCCCACCAGGATTCCCACCGCAATAGGAGCGATGATCGCCAGAAGAGACGGAAAGATCATTTCTTTTTGAGCTGCCGCGGTAGCGATATCTACGCACCTGGCATAATCCGGTTTGGCTTTGCCTTCCATTAGGCCCACTATCTCTTTGAACTGACGCCGGACTTCAACGACGATCTTACCAGCCGCCCTTCCCACTGCGCGCATGGTCAGCGAGCAGAAGAAGAAAGGAAGCATGCCGCCGAGAAATAACCCGACTAAAACATTGGGGTTCATCAGGCTCAAAACCATATCTTTGCCGGAGATCAACAGCACCTGGTCTTTATACGCGGCGATCAAAGCTAAAGCGGTTAAAGCCGCTGAACCAATAGCAAAACCTTTTCCAGTTGCCGCGGTAGTGTTGCCTAAGGCATCCAAAGCATCAGTTCTTTTTCTTACTTCCGGAGGAAGATGGGACATTTCCGCATTGCCGCCGGCATTATCCGCGACCGGGCCATAAGCGTCGGTAGCCAGGGTAATACCTAAGGTGGAAAGCATACCAACGGCTGAGATCGCGATCCCGTAAAGCCCGGCATTAAAATTCGCGGCTCCTCCGGAAAGAAAATAGCTGGCTAAAATAGCTGCGCAGACAATAACGACCGGCAAACCGGTAGACATCATGCCTACGGCAAGACCTTCGATAATAACTGTAGCCGGGCCGGTAACTGAAGCGTCGGCAATGGCCCGGGTAGGCTTGAACCCGCTGGAAGTGTAATACTCGGTGATCAAGCCGATCAATACGCCCGCGAGCAAACCTGAAAGCACTGCCCAGTAAACTCCTATATGTTCCATACCCAAAGTATATTTGACCAGGAAAAAGGAAATTACGGCAACCAGGAGCGAGCTGGTAAAAACACCTTTACGCAAAGCCGCGAGTAAAACTTTCTGAGAAGCCTGCTCCCCGCTTTTGACGAAGAATGTCCCGATGATCGAAGCGATCACGCCAACTGCGGCCATAACCATGGGAACAGTCACGCCGGCAAGCCCTAAACCCGCAGCCACGCCTAAAGCGGAAGTAGCCACGATCGAACCGACATAAGATTCATAAAGATCAGCTCCCATACCGGCAACGTCGCCGACATTATCGCCGACATTATCCGCGATAACCGCCGGGTTTCTCGGGTCATCTTCGGGAATTCCCGCTTCCACCTTACCCACTAAGTCCGCTCCGACATCAGCAGCCTTGGTGAAGATCCCGCCGCCGACCCTGGCAAAAAGGGCCATGGAGCTGGCACCCATCCCGAAACAAAGCATGGTCGAGGTGATGGCCGCGATCTTATCGAATCCTTGAGGAGTGGCATGACCGGTATAATACCAATTCAGGAAATAATACCAGATGCTCAAATCCAATAAACCCAAACCGACCACGGTCAAACCCATGACCGCGCCGCTGGAAAAAGCTACGCGTAAGCCGGAATTCAGGCTTTTCATGGCTGCTGCTGCGGTACGATTGGAAGATTGAGTAGCAATACTCATCCCGATAAAACCGGAAAGGCCGGAGAAAAAACCGCCGGTCAAGAACGCAAAGGGAACGAACATGACCAGATAGCCTTTAAAAGCCAGGGCTAAAAGGATAAAAAACATGACGATGAAAAATAAGGCTATACCCGTATACTGCCTTTTCAAATAAGCCCGGGCGCCGATCCTTACTGCTTCGGCGATCTCTTTCATCTTATCCGAGCCTTCGTCCATCTTTAAGATGCTCATGGCCAGGTAAAAAGCAAACCCCAGGGCCAGGATCGAGCCTACCGGTGCCAGTAACAACAGATCGAAATTCATCTTTCCCTCCTAAAATAGGTTAATAAAATTTAGCCTTTAAGTTAACACAAAAGAGTACCCTAGTCAATAGGTTTTCCCAGCGATACCACATCCACACCCGGTGTGGGTAGGGCGAACTTCAAACTTTACTTTAAGTTATCGGCAGATTAATGATTTTGATTAGCAGAGAAAAGCCTTTGCGCGGAAAAAACCTGTAATACTTAAAAGCAGCCGATCTGTGTTCTTACCGCATAAACGGGGCAGCTGGCATACTGTGGACACCACTCATTTCCAACGCGAGGAGAAGCGGTGCAAGGGCAAGATTCGATCGTATCCGTATTCTGCCAAGGGTGGCCGATCGCGGTACAAGAAGCAAAAACGCAGCCGTTATCCGCATAATATGAGCAGTAGTGGTGAGCATCAAGCATAGTACAAGCTTGAGCGGAACAAGTTCCGTAATAATCGATAGTGGTTGTCCAGCTCTGATAGTGGGTCCATCCGCTTGGACAAGCTGTTACCGGATTGGTGGTTGTGCCGAACCGGCACTGCTTGAATCCCACATTCGTAGCTGCGACCTCTCCGCCGGCATTCGTGCAGTCAGACTGGGTATGCACTGAATTTACCAGGGCATCGCCGCCGGTACTGGCTAACGGCTGCCAGCCGCGGGAAGCTCCTAGATAAACATAGGTCTGGTTATCGCTACCGTTAAAAGCAATCATCCCTCTTTGAGGTGAAGTAATATTGCTTAAATCCGTCTGGGGGACAAGGACTAAGCCCTGATGCACTCTTAACTGCCTGTATTCCCCATAAGGAGCAGGATAATAGGTGGTAATAGTCAAAGATTCAGTGTAGTTGGATTGGGCAAAACAGATCGCAGTTACGGATAAAACCAGTACACTAAATAATATTGTCTTTTTCATAGCAACCTTCTTTTTTCTATAATATACCACAAATCTTGGTTTGCCAAATAAAATTTTTATTCGACTAGGCAGAATGAAGCTAAAAATTAGCTTGAGCGGTAGACCTGTAAATTTCTTAGGGGTGGCAAGGCGTGGTGGAGCAGGGTCAGCAAAATTAAGATTCTTCGGCTTTCTTTTTTGCGGCGGCTTCTTCGAGGATCTTTAAGGCGATTTCCGAGGGGACTTGCACGTACTTGTCGAATTCCATGGTGGCATTGGCCCGGCCGCTGGTCAGAGAGCGGAAAGCGGTGGCGTAACCGAACATTTCGGATAAGGGCGCTTCCGCGGAGACGATCTTCTGGTTGCCCTTCATTTCCATGCCCATGATCTTGCCGCGCTTGGAACAAATATAACCAATGACCGCGTTGATGTACTCTTCGGGAGTAGTGACTTCCAGGGACATTGAAGGCTCAAGAAGGATAGGGCTGGCTTTCAGGAAAACTTTCTTCAGGCAGCCGATAGCTGCCAGTTTAAAGGATATTTCCGAGGAGTCAACTTCGTGGAAAGAACCGTCCAACAAATCGACCTTGATGTCGACAATAGGATATCCGGCGTAAACTCCCCTTTGCATGATCTCGTTCAAGCCTTTCTCAATGGCCGGAAAGAACTGCCTGGGAATCACTCCGCCTTTAATACTGTTAATGAACTCAAATCCTTTACCAACCTCGTTGGGAGATATCTCGAAGACCACATGGCCGTATTGGCCGCGGCCTCCTGACTGCTTGGCGTGCTTATACTCATCCTTGGCCGAAGCTAAAATAGTCTCCCGATAAGCCACTTTCGGCCGGCCGACCACCGCGTCGACATTGAATTCGGTCTTCAAGCGATCCACGATTATTTCCAGGTGCAGCTCGCCCATACCGGTCAATATGGTTTCTTTAGTCTCATCGTCAGTCTTAACGATAAACGTCGGATCTTCCTCGGTAAGCTTAGCCAGCCCGCGCCCCAGTTTATCCTGGTCATCCCGGGTCTTAGGTTCAATACTCAAAGATACCACCGGCACCGGGAATTGTATGGATTCCAAGAGCACTGGGTTATCCAGTTCGCAAAGCGTGTCTCCGGTAATCGTGCTGTTCAAGCCGATAACCGCGACAATGTCTCCGGCAAAAGCGTGCTCTTTAGGCGACCTTTGATTAGCGTGCATCTGGATGATCCGACCGACCCTTTCCCTTTTATTCTTGGTAGCGTTAAGTATATAGGTAGAGTTATCCAACCGGCCGGAATAAACCCGCACGTAAACCAGCTTTCCCATATGCGGATCGGACTGGACTTTAAAAGCCAGACCGCAGAACGGCTCTTGGGCATCAGGACGAAGCTCGCAGACCTTATCCGGGTCCTTAGGGTCGGTACCTTTGACAGCAGCCACGTCCAGAGGCGAAGGCAAGAACATGGTCACCGCATCCAAAAGCTTTTGCACCCCCTTGTTCTTAAACGACGCTCCGCAAAGGACCGGCACCAGCTTATTGGCGATCGTGCCCTTGCGCAAAGCGGCGATGATCTCCTCGCTGGTTATGGTCGCTTCACTTTCCAGGACTTTTTTCATCAATTCATCGTTAAAGGCGGCAGCTTTTTCCAGCATGATATGGCGGTATTTCTGCGCGCGCTCCCGCAGCTCTTCCGGGATATCTTCGATCTTGTATTCTTTTCCCTGGGACTCTTCTTCGTAAATATAAGCTTTCATCTCGATCAAATCCACCACCCCGCGGAAATTCTCTTCACTGCCCAAAGGGATCTCGATAGCCGCGGGATTACCCTGGAGCATCTTCTCGATATTCTCCAAAGCGCCGAAGAAATCCGCTCCGGTACGGTCCATTTTATTCACGAAGGCCAGCTTGGGCACCCCGTATTTATTGGACTGTCTCCAGACTGTCTCTGACTGAGGCTCGACACCGCCTACCGCGCAAAAAAGAGCTACCGCCCCGTCAAGGACCCGCAGGCTGCGCTCGACCTCCGCCGTAAAATCCACATGGCCGGGAGGCTCGATAATCGTAATCCGGTAGTTCTACCAAAAACAGGGGGTAGCCGCGGCGGTAATGGTGATCCCGCGCTCCTGCTCCTGTTTCATCCAGTCCATCTGGGCTTTGCCGTCGTGAACCTCGCCGATCTTATAGGATTTTCCGGTATAAAAAAGAATACGCTCGGTAGTAGTGGTCTTGCCGGCGTCAATATGGGCCATGATCCCGATGTTGCGGACTTTATTCAGATCGAATTCCAAGGGAAGAAAAACTTTTTCCTTTTTGATCTCTTCTGCGGGAACCGGAACTTCTTCTTTTACTTCTTCAACAGGAGCTTGCGCTAAAGCAGGCTCCGGGATTTCCTTAAGGACTTGATCCGCAGTTTCCGGAGGAGATGTTTCCAAAGAAACTTGCGGTTCCAAGGCTGGCGCTTCAGTGGCAACAGAAGACTGAACAGAGGCGGCTGCTTCTTCCTTCCCAACCGGCGTTTCATTCGCCACAGCAGGCTGCTCTGCCGGAACATGTCCGGCTAAACCTTGCTGCATCATCTGCACCACCCGGGCATAAAGCTCGCGGATCTTATCGTCTTTCCTTTCCAAATCTTCCGTTTTTTCCTCTAATTCGTTTTCCAGCTTATCATATTCGTCATTAAGCTTATTGAATTCTTTTTTGGGAACCCACTCGCTTTCTTCCTGCTCCTTCTTCATCTGGCTGATCGTGCTGGAATGTATATTGACTTCGTTATCCCGCTCCAGAAGCTCATTGCGCAGGCTGTCGATCTTATGTTTCATTCTTTCGATCTCTGCGGTCTTCTGTTTAAGTTCCTCTTCCTGGGCCTGGATTTTCAGGGAAGATTCCCGCTGCTGGCGGATGAATTCCACATTCTTGGTGTACTCGGTAGCCAGCTCATCTTCTTTCTGGATGAATTGAGCTTTAGTCTCCGCGGCATCCTTTTTTATCCTAAGCAGGATCTCTTCGTTTTTGACGGCCCATTCTTTTTGCTTGTCCAGCTCCATTTTTGCGGATGCCTCGGCGATCTTGAGCAATTCCAGCTCTTTATTGACCTTGTCGTAATCCATCGAGAACGATTCCCGCTGTTTGATCAGAGAATTGAGATCTTCTTCCATTTTGGCTATTTTTTGGTTCTTGGCATCTATCTGCTGTTGATCTGCAAAAGATAAGCCACCCTTATGGCCAGATTGGGCTGAAGGCGGAATAGAGGCAAAAAAATACAATACCGCCGAGACCGCAATAACTATAATAAGCCCCCCGGCGAGAATAGTGACCATTTCTTTCTCTCCTAATTAAGTTAATATTCTTAACTTAAAACAAATATTAATAATAACTTGTGATAAAAATATACATCATAAATGCTTGATTTTCAAGGAATTATAACAAAATTCCTGCAAGCGCTTTCTTTTGAAGCGGAAAAACAGAAGCGGCAGGAATGTTCTTCCTGCCGCTATTAAAACTTATGAAACTTTATATGTTTAATACCCCTGCATGGCGCTGATGACTTTCTGGGTCACTCCCTGGCTTCTAAGGTAATCAACGTCGCTGGGAGTTAAACTGAACCTGGAATTGCTCATCCTTAGCCGGTCCACTATAACATCCTCATTAACCCCCTGTTTGGACATATCCACAATCTGCTGCATAGCCATCTGATTGGGGTTAGTCGCTTGGGCCTGTTGCTGGGGCTGTTTCTGGATCTGGCTTCCGGCTAAGGCGCCGCCTAAGGCGCCGACAACGCCGCCGATTATCGCCCCCTGGCCCCGGCCCCTATCCCGGTCATGGCTTTGGTTTCCGATAATCGTCCCGGCTCCGGCTCCCAGAAGGCCGCCCAGTAACGCTCCTTCTCCGGTGCGGTTAGGCGAACTCTGGCATCCTGCCCCGGCAAATAAAACTGTAATGCCCAATAAAACCACTCCTGTTTTCTTCACCCTTTCCTCCTTTATATAACGCTTGTCGTTTAAACCTTGTCTCAGGTCGTTTCAAAATGTTCCCGGTAACTTCCATACCGGGATTCTTCCCAACTCAAAACCATCCTCCCAAAAATCTCTTCCAGGTTCATATAGGGAGAAATAAACTTGATCTCTTTCTCAAAAAGCTGCTCCATTTCTTCAATATGTTCATCGTCGCAAAGGCCAAAAATGACGTCTTTCCACTCGAATTCAAAATCTCCGGGATACCGCCACTCGCGCTCCCGGTGGAAATCGTAAATACCCCCGGAACCGTTCCAGCCAAAGATCTCGACATAAGGAGCGATCTCTTTCTGCTTATGCGGGTCTAACTGCTTGATCGCTTCCATGACCGCCCCTTTTCTCTCCGGGCCGGCATAGGTGTTGATATAGAAAACCGGATTAGCCCCTTTCTGGATCAAAAGATCCTTGGAAAACACCAAACCATAAGTGCTTAATTCCACGCCCCGGCCCTGGTGCTTGCCAATCAAATATTTGATGGCATTGAACGGAGCTTCCGCGAAACAGACCGTCCGGGCGGAATCCCGCACCCCCTCGGTAGCGTAAAACAACCCCTTGGAATTTCGCGGCTGGATCACCCGGGTACAAAGAATATCAATGAGGTTTTCTTTGGCGCTTTTACAATCTTCGGTGTTACGCGTTAAGTGGACCATGAAAGTCGAAACATCCCCCCTGCGCTTTGACCCATTGGAATCACTACCCATTTCTGCACCTCCTGCTTTGCCTGCCGGCTAAACCTATTTAGAAACTACCCTTCAAAGTCTGCTCTTCGATCTGGGAAATTTCTTTCCTGAGCATTTCCGGTAAACCCAGGATATTAACATCCATAAATCCGCGCACGATGATCGACTGAGCCTCGTTTTGGCTAAAACCCCTGGCACAGAGATATTCAATTTCATCTTTACTGATCTTGCCGATAGCCGCTTCATGCGACAGGTCCACGTCCCGAAAATCAGTTTCCATTTCCGGAATGGCATAAATATGACCTTTTTCCGAAAGCATTAAGCCCCGGCATTCCAGATGGCCTTTGACCAGCGGGCTTTCGGCCTTGATATGGCCTCGCGAGATCACGTTGCCCCCCATTGAAACCGCGCGGGCGGTCATTTCCGCCTGAGTGTTTTTGGCCCGGAGGATCGCCCGGGAACCGATGTCATGCAAACAGTTCGGATGGGATAAAACCAAGGAATTAAAGCTGGCCCGGGAACGCTCCCCGGACAGGACTGCCGTCGGATACATTATGATCTCTTTGACCGGACGCATGCAGATATAATTTGAAACATAAACCGCGCCTTCATCCAAAAGAGCAATACTCATGGGCTTGACCGATACTTCTTCCTGCCAGGAATGGATCATAGTAAAATTCAAATACGCTCCCTTATGAATAAAAAACTCAGAGATGCCCAAATGAAAACCTTCCTTGGCCGCGGTTGAGGCAGAACAACCAGTGATCAAATAGACCTTAGCGCCTTCCTCAACGATAACGACATTATGGACTTTTTGCTTAAAGCCCTGAGACTTAAGAAAAAGGCAGGCCTGAATGGGCATTTGGACTACCGCGTCTTTTTTGATCCGGATAAAATACCCGCCTTCGGTATCCTGGGGGTATTCGCGGTTTAAAGCCTTGAAAGCCCGACCGTAATTCTCTTTAGCTGCGGGAATTTTTTCCAGGGCCTCGCGGATATCCAATATTTCCACATCGCTGGAAAGGCTGCGGGAGAAGAATACCCGGTTATCTTTCTGCAGGAAACTCGCTGAACGGGTTTCCTCGGAAGCGTCCATCCCCGAAGAAGCCAGGGTTTCTTTTTCCTGGGCCTCAATGTGCTTAGCTATCTCGCCCTTGGACATGCAAACACTCCTTACACTTTCCGTAACCGTTCTTGCGTATGCTTTCGAACATCTCCTTGGGTTTGCCCACGCACCAAAGCTCGCCGTCGATCATCACGCAGCCGTTATCGGCCTTCACGTAATCCAGAATATACCCGGTGTGAGTGATCATTAAAGCGGATTTACCGGGTTTCTTGAGGTAATCATTAAGCGCCTTGCCCATGATCGATATATTTTCCAGGTCCACTCCGGATTCCGGCTCATCCAATAAAAGCATCTGGGGGTCCTGCATGATGATCTGGAACAGCTCGGAACGCTTCATTTCTCCGCCGGAAAACTCGGCGTTGATATCCCGGTCCAAATGGTTTCTTAAAGAGAGCCGGCCGGCAAGTTCCTGGATCTTTTGCTCGTCCTGCGACAAGAACCTGGCGATCTGAACAAGTTTCACTCCGGTGATCTTAGGAGGATTCTGGAACATGATCCCCAGCCCCAGGCTAACCCGTTTTTCTATAGGCAGATCGTTTATCTTTTTCCCGTTGAAAACTATGTCACCTTTTTTCACCTCATATCCGCTAAAGCCCATAATAGCCTTTAAAAGTGTGCTTTTGCCGCTGCCGTTAGGTCCGAACAACACCGCGGGCACGTCCTTGCGGATCACCAGATTAATGTCCCGGAGGATCATTTTCTTGCCTACCTGGACAGAAAGATTAATTATTTCCAGCATTGTACCTTCCCTTTAATTTATACTGGCTAATTTTAACATAGATAAAACAGGACGGCAACAGATAAAAGCCCTTGAAGCTTATTCTACTTTGCGCCTCCGCGGCTTATTGCCGGCGATTATAACAATCAGAGCGCTGAAAAACAAAATCACGCTGATTATCTGCGAAGCGGTAAAAGCCCCAAAGAAAAAATTCGGCTCGTAATACCGGAAATACTCGATAAAAAACCGGAATGTCGAATAAAGCAGAATAAACACCCAAAATATTAAACCATCAAAACGCTTAAATCTATCCAGTCCCAGCAGAAAAAGAAATATTACCAGGCAGGCCAGGGATTCGTAAAGCTGGGTAGGGATTACCGGCAAAGAACATAGCGCGTCTTTGGAGATCAGGCCCTCATAAACCTGCTCGGCGTAAGCCGGAGGGTTACCCTTAAAAGGAAAAACCACCCCAAATTTATAAGAAACTTTACCCCAGCAGCAGCCGTTCAAGAAACAACCGATCCTTCCGATAGCAATACCCAGAGCCACTGAAGGCGCCAAAATATCCAGAACCTTGCCCAGGGGAAGGCGGTTATTTTTAATAAACCAGACTGAAACAATGAAAGCCAGAACCAACCCCCCGTAAAAAACCAGCCCGCCTTCCCAGATCTGAAAGATCTCCGGAAAATGCCCGGCGTAATAGCTCCAGTTCAAAGCTACGAACATTATCCTGGCTCCCAGTAAAGAAGAAACCAGAATGTAAAAGATAAGATCGACGATCTTATTCTTATCTACACCACAGCGCTGGGCCCGAAAAGCAGCCCAAATTGTCCCAATGATAAAAGCTAAAGCCAGCATTGCGCCGTAAGAATAAACCGTAAGAGGACCAAGTTTTAAGAGATACCTGTGCATAATATTAAAATTTGTGACCGGCTAAATACCGGAAAGAGCTTAAAGCTGCTTTAGCGCCCTCGCCGGCGGCAATAATGATCTGTTTTTCCGGGACGCTGGTCACGTCCCCGGCGGCAAATATCCCTTCGACGCTGGTGGAATTGCGACAATCAACCTCGAGCTCCCCCAAATCGTTCTTTTTTACTAAAGAAGCGAAGTCGGAATTGGGGATCAATCCGATCTCCACAAAAACCCCCTGGACCGGGATCTCCTCAAGGCTCCTGTTGCGTTTGATCCGGATCTTGGTTACCAGTTTATCCCCCAGGATCTCGGTCACTGTTGCGTCGTTAATCACCGTGATATTTTTAGCAGAGATCGCCTTCTCGCGCATCACCGCGTCTCCGGACAAAGACGAAACTTTATTGATTATATAAACCCGCGGCGATATACGGACCATCTGCAGGGCCGCGTCAAGCGCAGAATTGCCGTTACCCACTATTGCCACGTCCTTGCCGCTAAAAAGCGGACCGTCGCAGGTCGCGCAATAAGTCAATCCCTTGTTCCTGAATTCCTTTTCTCCGGCTACTCCCAATTCTCGGGAGCGTTTCCCGGAAGCGATGATCACTGTGCGGGATTGGTAAACGGCTTTAGCCGTAGTTAGCGTAAAAAAGTCTTTAGCTTTTTCCAGCGAGATCACCGGCTCGTTCTCGCGCACAGAAATCTTATACTGGCGCATATGCTCTTCGAACTTCTGGGCCAGTTCCACTCCGGTAATGAATTGGTAGCCGGTATAATTCTCCACGTTGCTGGACCAGATCGTCTGGCCTCCGATATCCCCGGTCAAGACCAAAAAATCCATTTTCTTGCGCGCGGCGTAAACCGCGGCGGTAATCCCTGCCGGACCTGCTCCGATGATAATAAGATCGTACATTTTAACTCCCGCGGCTCATAGGCCACAAAAAAAATTCAGCTCAGGTTAAACCGAGGACGGATTTGATTTGCTCCTTATCAAACCCGATAACTAACTGGCCGTCTATATCCGTGACCGGCACTCCCATTTGCCCGGATTTCTTGATCATTTCATCGGCTTTTTCGCGATCAACCGATACATCGTAATTTATAAAATCTACTTTATTCTCGGATAAAAATTGTTTAAGCCGGATGCAGTGCGGACAGGTCGGCGTAGAGTATACCAAAATTTTACTTGCCATAAACCCCTCCTAGGTTTTTATGGTTTTTTGCTTGATATGCTGGGGGGTCAGATCGATTATTTCTTTTACATCCATAACTATAAGATATTCCGGCCGGGGAAGAAGAGATTCCGGATGCACGTTCTGCCCTTTTTCTTTCTTTAAATTACTAATGATCCTGTTGGTTATTCTAGCGGTGATTTTGCGCTGCCAAACACGCATGATCCCCGGAGTGAGTCTCTTTATTTTTACTGACTTACCGGTACCTTTAAGACAATATCCCGTAAAGCTCTCCTCATTTACCTGGGCAATACACATCCTGGGATTATTCTTGAGATTGTTGAAAGTAGACTTCAGATAAAGGTCGAGCAGGTAGATCCGGCCGTCACGGCTGATGCGGATAATGTCCTTGCAGGAATTGTGCGGGCTGCCGTCAGGATCTAAGGTCGTGACGATCACAAAAGTCTGGTTCTTGAAAAAATCGTATACTTCATTATTTAATTTGATCATCTCTTATTTTACTTCCAGCCTCTGGGAATTCTGCCACAGCCCGTGGATGTTGCAGAATGACGAAGCCATTAGAGTGCCTGGTTTATCCGTCTTGAAAGTAGCTGTCCCTTCCGGATGAGTATAAGCTATGCCGGTATTCGGTCCGGCAGCAGATTCTCCGTGGGCGCTGAATTCAAAACGGGCTATCTCATAAGGGAACTTTTCTCCATCGGCCTGAAAATAAAGGACGATCCAGCGGATATGGTGTTCGGTGGTATTAGGATGGGCGATCTCTTTGCCGACTGAAAGTTTAACCTGAAAAAACTTGCCTTTTTCTACCGAAGCCGGAGATTCGATCACCGGCACGTGCTTTTCTTTTTTCCAGTCCGCGTTTTGAAACAGATCTTTTAATTCCGCCATAACGCACCTCCCTTTTATTTTACTTTAGCCGCGAAATCTGCAGCAAACCTTAGGCAGTCCGCGCTCTCTTTATCGTCGGGAACGAATTTCGCCGAACAGGAATTAACCGCGACTTCGATTCCCGCGGCTTTCAACAACTCCTCGATCTCTTTAACCGCTCCTGCGGCCCAGCCATAAGAACCAAAAACACCGGCTACCCGGCCTTTAGCTTTAAATCCCTTAAGCAGTGCCAGGAAACCGGCCAGGTTGGGCAGCATATTATTATCATGGGTCGACGAGCCGAACAAGAACCCTTTGGCATCAAGCATCTCTTTAAAAATATCCGTCCGATCGGCATTATTCACGTCGTAAAGTTTAACTTCCAGCCCCCCGGCAATCAATTCGTCAGTGATCAACCTGGCCATCTTCTGGGTAGAATTCCACATGGTCTCATAAACTACTATCACCTTGGCCACAGTCTCCTGCCTGGCCCAGCCCTGATATGCTTTGACGATCTCTAAAGGATCTTTACGCCAGATGATCCCGTGGCTGGGAGCGATCATGGAAACCGGCAGATTCAACTTCAAGACTTCTTCGATCTTTCTGGAGATCATTGAACCCAAAGGCCAGAGGATATTGGCGTAATACTTTTTGGCTTCGTCCATCAATTCACAATTATCCACCTGGTCGTTAAAACGCTGGCTGCTGGCATAATGCTGGCCGAAGGCGTCATTAGGCAAAAGCAATTCCTCTTCCCGGCAATAAGTGAACATGCTGTCCGGCCAATGGACCATCGGAGCCTCGATAAATGTCAGAGTTCTTTTGCCCAGCTTCAAGGTATCCCCGGTTTTTACTATCTGAAAGTTCAGGTCGCAGTAATAATACTTATACAAGCCCTCCTGGCATTTTTGAGTGCCGAACACTTTGGCTTTAGGGCATAATTTCAACAGTTGCGGCAAGGCGCCGGAATGATCGGTTTCCACGTGGTTGGCGATGACATAGTCGATCTTGGCTGGGTCGACGATCCCGCGGATCTTAGCCATCATTTCAGAGCCGAACGCTGCGAAAACCGTATCTACCAGGGCGATCTTATCATCCACGATGAGATAGGCATTATAAGTGGTACCCCGGGGAGTGCTGTAAGTATGTCCGTGGAAAGAACGCACCGTCCAATCAACTACCCCCACCCAGTAGATGCCTTTTTTGATCTCTATGGGTTGCGACATCTTTACTCCTCCTCGAATTTACTCTTATCCACCCCGCAAACCGGGCAGACCCAGGTATCCGGAACTTTATCAAAAGGAGTTCCCGCAACTATGCCGCTATCCGGATCGCCGACAGCCGGGTCATAAATATAGCCACAAACCGTGCACCGATATTTTTTCATAGCGTTCTCCTTGGGTTTAGGCATTTCTTCTTTAATGAAGGTCGGAGCTGACTGCGGAGTAGTTCCGCGTTTAACCTGATGGTAATAATCATAGGTCATGGCTTTTCCGGTCAGTAATATTTCCGAATTAACGACCTCGCCTAGAAAAAGAGTATGAGTCCCGCAGTCCAATTGCTTGACCACTTTGGCTTCCAGGTACCCCAGGCTATTATCCAAAACCACCGGGCAGCCGGATTCCAAAACCTTGTATTTTACGTCCTTGAATTTATTCTCGTTTCGTCCGGATTTAAAACCAAACTCTCCGATGAAGGG
>JAPLLS010000065.1 GCA_026387435.1 Candidatus Omnitrophota bacterium | reverse complement strand
GCAATCATAGGTTTAATTTTTTTCCTGGCCATTTCCTTAGCCTGCATTTTCTTCGGGGATATCATGGGCGGGAAGACGGCATGGGGACGGGGTGGAGGGTTTCCAGCGGTAAATAATTTGGTTCCAGGGCCTATAATGGCTTTTATCGGCTGGGTTTTTCTTTTATTTCCGGTATGGGGGACAATCCTCATCTGGTTAATAGAAAAGAGTCTATGAAAGGATCGATATGAGAAACTTTTTTTTGAGATCAGGGATTATCGTGTTTTTCCTGGGGTTTGTTTTTACTTTGGCAGCATTTGCCTCCTGCGAAGAATGTGAAGTAACCAAAAGCTGCGAGACTTACCAGGAATGCATGGCCGCGAAGTTGAATTGCGTGGCCGCCTGTAAAGAAAAGGAAGCTGCCGAGATAACCGCTAAGTCCTCGGAAAAAATGATCGAAACTCAAGAGAGGACAATTGCCACGCTGCGGGAGATCTTCGTCATGGCCCAGCGGACCGCGGAACTGCTGAAGGAACTGACCCTGAAGATAAGCGAAAAACAATAGTAAAGCCGGTTTTTTTTCTTGTTGTAACCCGGTAAAAGAAGTATAATCTTACATAAAGATAAATTCGCGGCCATGACCAGCGAACTGCAACGATATGAAGTTCACTTCTGCCTCGGCCGCGACGACAAAGGGGTTGTGCGTTTGTTAAAAAGGAGGCTGGTATGGTTAGAAAGTCCTTGCTCGTTTTGGGGGTTTGTTTCTTTGTGATCTGGGGTTTGGCCGTCAACTGCCGGGCTGAAGAGTTTAGTCTGCAATTAGTCAAAGATAAAGTCAACGCCGCGGTAAAATTGTTCGAGAGCGAAGGTGAAGCATCTTATCCCAAGTTCAAGGATATCAACGGCCCGTTCAGGTTCGCTAACGGGGAAGGTTATATCTGGATCCACAGCTTGTCAGGGATCATGGTCATGCATTCGACCAAACCGTCGATGGAAGGCTTGAGCCAGTTGGACCTTAAGGATTCCACGGGTTTCCCCTTTATCGCGGCCATGAATCAATTGGTGGAGAAAAAAGGCGGAGGCTGGGTGGTTTATTTATGGGCCAAGCCCGGACACCCCAACGAGGAATTGAAATCGTCTTTTGTCAAGATCGCTACGTATAAGGGCCGGAAATACGTCGTGGGTTGCGGCATGTACGGAGTGACTATGGCTCAAATAAAAGCCGCGTTTCCTATTGACGTTGTTTGTGACGCCGCTATGTTTGACAATGGCATCTGAAGAATGGAGAGCTAATGGAAAACAGAAAGTCCAGACGTATCCCCGTAACTATCAAAGTTAATTATCATCAGGAAAAAGACCCGGCGAAAAAGAATATTGAGGCCGTGGTTAATAATATCAGCGAAGAGGGGATCCTGATCTTGTGTAATCCCCAGCCTTTCGCCGTCGGCACGATATTGGATCTGGAAATCTGTTCTTTGCGCCAGGCCGCTGTCATTAAAGCCAAGGGGCGCGCGGTCTGGATCAAGGAAGTTAAAGAGCATAAAGAATATGAGATGGGAGTAGCTTTTTCCGAGATCAAGGAAAAAGACCTGGCTTTCATCAAGCAATGGATAAATTCGATCGACCTGGACCGGATCCTGGCGATCGCGGTTAAGAATAAAGCTTCCGATGTTCATCTGGTCTGCGGCCAGCCTCCGACCATGCGTCTCTACGGCGAATTAAAACCGATCCCGAGCCCTGAGCTTACATCCGAGGGCATCAAGGCGATGATCCACGGCATTCTTTCCAAACAGCATAGGGAGAAATTTGAGGAGGATCTGGAGCTTGATGTTTCTTACGTCAACGATTGCGGCCGATTCAGGGTTAATCTCCATCAGGAAAAAGGGCAGATAGGCGCGGCTTTCCGCTGCCTTCCTACCGAGGTCTTGGGATTAACGGAATTGCATCTTCCGCCTGTACTGGAAGAATTAGCGCGCAGACCCTCAGGCCTGATCCTGGTCACCGGCCCCGCCGGCTGCGGGAAAAGCACCACCCTCGCCGCGATGATCGAAATAATCAACAAGGAAAAAAAATCTTTGATCATGAGCCTTGAGGAGCCTATCGAGTACATTTTTAAATCCAAAAAAAGCATCATTGAACAACGAGAGATCGGCATTGACGCTCTTTCTTTTCAGAGCGCCTTAAAATACATCGTGCGCCAGGATATCGATGTGGTTTTTATCGGAGAGATCCGCGACATGAATTCCATTGCGGTGGCCATTTCCGCGGCAGAAACCGGGCATCTGGTCCTGACTACCCTGCATACTATGGACGCTCTTTCGAGCATTAACAGGATCGTA
>JAPLLS010000055.1 GCA_026387435.1 Candidatus Omnitrophota bacterium | reverse complement strand
GTCCAGTAATGCCTGTCCTCAAGCGGAGGAGTAAAAGTATATCCTCCGGCAAGCCCCCGGGGGATTATCGAGACTTTTTTCAAAGGGTTGACTCCGGGAAGGATCAGCGAAAGTAAAGAATGGCCCGACTCATGGTAAGCGGTGATCTCTTTTTCTTTTACCGACATGATCCGGCTTTTCTTTTCCGGGCCCATCAGGACTCGTTCCACGGATTTTTCGAAATCAATTATTTCAATGGACTCTTTATTGAACCTGGCCGCCAAAAGCGCCGCCTCGTTGCAAAGATTAGCCAAATCCGCCCCGGAAAAGCCCGGGGTCTGGCTGGCGATCGATTTGAAATCGACGTTAGGGGCGAGCTTGAGCTTGCGGGTATGAACCACTAAGATCTCCTCCCGGCCTTTAATGTCCGGCAAATTCACGATGACATTACGGTCGAACCTTCCCGGCCGTAAAAGAGCGGGATCCAGGGTATCCGGCCGGTTAGTCGCGGCGATGAGGATCAAGCCCTGGGTAGTATCAAAACCGTCCATTTCCACCAGAAGCGCATTTAAGGTTTGGTTCCTTTCGTCATGTCCCCCTCCGATACCCGAAAATCGCAGTTGGCCGACGGCGTCTATCTCGTCGATAAAAATTATCGCTCCTTTTCCCGAAGCTTTTCCGGCTTTCCTGCCCTGTTCGAAAAGATCCCGAACCCGGCTGGCGCCTACTCCCACGAACATCTCCACGAAATCCGATCCGGAAATACTGAAAAACGGCACTCCGGCTTCTCCGGCAACCGCCCGGGCGATCAAAGTTTTTCCGCACCCCGGAGGCCCGACCAGTAAAACGCCTTTAGGGATCTTTCCGCCCAATTTCTGGAACTTTTTGGGGTCGCGGAGGAATTCAATGACTTCTTTCAGTTCTTCTTTAGCTTCATCGACTCCGGCCACGTCGTTAAAAGTGACTTTTTCGTTTTTTTCGGAATGTATCTTCGGGTTGACTTTACCGAAGGACATGATCCGGTTGCCGATCTGTTCGCCCCGGGAAGCCATCATCCACCAGAAAAATATCAATAATCCGACCGGCAGCAAATTCAGCAAGATCCCCGCTAAAAGAGTGCGCGGCGGTTTAACGTCAAAATCGTTAAGGTTCGTCCGCAGCAAGCTGAGCAATTCCGGGTCATTCTCGGGGATATTTACAGTAAATTTGGTACTATTTGTAAACTCGCCTAAAATAATATTTTCAGTCTTGACCGCGGATTTGATCTGTGCGGGCGAATCTTTAAGCATTTTATAAAATTCCAGATAAGCCAGCTCCTTGGGGGCAAAATTAGGCATCTGGATAAAGGGCGAAAACAGGAAAAGATAAACCAGAAAAATTACGGCAAGCCAGGCCCAGGGAAAGCGTTTTAATCCTTTATTCTTCTTCGACTTATGATTATTATTATTTGACATTTTTCTCCTCGTTTAAACAAATATTATATACGTTATTACCTCTGAAATCAAGAATTTATTCCAAATATCCAAAGGGGAATTTGGCGTGGACAGGATAAGGATAAAGACTGACTAACTGCAAGAAAAAACCAATGATCGCTTCGTTTTTTTTGCACGAATATTGCCGGGCAGGTCAACGATAGAATTTACCGGGCGGTTTGAAATCAATTCCTCGATTTCCCGGATATGCCTGAAGTCGATCCTGCGGGTACTGCCTTTCAGCCGGAAGATCTGTTTGCGTAAAACCATCCTTTGCACACTGGGGTGCAGCCGAGAGAATTTTTTTAAGTTTATTTTAGCTCCCAGCTTCTTTGCGGCAACATTGCTTACCTGGTTGAGAAAATCATAGTCATTGGCGATACTTTCCGCGGTATGGCTTAAAATTTCCTTGATATTGGGATTGTAATCTTTTTCCAAAGCGGGCAACAATTTATGGCGGATCTTATTGCGAAAATAGATATCCTGGGAATTTGTAGGATCAATCCGGGGAATAAGTTTTTTCCTTTTTAAGTAAGCCGCGATCTCTTTGCGTTTAACCTCGATCAGAGGCCGGACGATCGTGAAACCGCTAATTTCTTTTTTGGGAAGTATTCCGGCCAGCCCGTAAAGCCCGCTTCCTCTAAGCAGGCGCATGAGCACGGTTTCCGCCTGATCGTCGAGATTATGGCCCAAAGCGATCTTGTTCGCTTTGATGTTCCTGGATACTTTAAAAAGAAAACCTAAACGAACATTACGGCAAATTTCTTCCAACGAGCCCTTTTGGGCGATGGCTTTAACGTTGATGCTTGCGCTGGTAAAAGGCAAATCCAGCTTATGTGCTACAGTCTCTACGAATTTCCTGTCCTGGCCGGAATCCCGGCGGAGCATGTGGTCCAGGTGCGCAACATGCAGTTTAAGATGGAATTCTTTTTTCAGGCCGGCCAAAACATAAAGCAAAGTTAAAGAATCCGGCCCCCCGGAAACTCCGATAGCTACGGTATCTCCGTATTTAAATAAGCCGTACTTTTTTACGGTTTTTTTTACTTTTTCGATGAACATGTTCTTAGGACGAAGTAAGTACTATATAAAAGACCTCTGCGGCCAATTTTAGCGCAGAGGTCTTTTAAGAAAAACTTTAACCCTGTTTAGAACGACCAATTCGCGATAACCATGAATTCCAAGGGTGTCTTATTTCCATTGTAGTTGGCAAGACCGATTTGCAGGCCATTAAGGGATTTAGTGTAATTGACAAAACCCAGTTGGAATCCTTCCATTTTATCTGCGTAGTTGACGATACCCCCCTGAAAGCCTTTAAACGATCCCTCGGCATAGTTGACCGCGCCAAGGTTCGCGCCGGTGGATTGCCCTTTAGTCATGTTGACCAGGCCGCTTTGTAAACCGACGAACCTGCCCACAGTATAATTAAAAGCCCCGTGCTGCCAGCCATGAAAAAAACCTTCGGTCCAGTTCACCAGGCCTAATTGCGCACCCGTGAAATCGCCTTTGGTGATATTGACCCAGCCGTTCTGGAGACCGACAAAACGATCACCGGAATGATTGACTATACCAGCCTGCCATCCGTGGACATACCCTTCAACCCAGTTACCCAGACCCCATTCTACCCCTTCGGCATTTCCTGTGGCCCGGTTAACTCCCAAGAAAGCAAAGCTGAACCCGGTCATATCTTTGTTGATGGTATAGAATAAACTTAACCGAATGCCCTTAATTGATTGATCTTCTGGAACCATCTGATAGGGATTAAATAACGCCAGTTGCAGGAATTTCGGTTCTTCAGCCCGAACTACGCCTACTAACCCCAGAACAAGCAGCAGAACCAGTAATAATTTCTTGCCCATATCCCCCTCCTTTTGTTAATAAATCCCCCGTCTATTAACTTTATTTATTATACAACTTTATGAAAAAATTTCAATGCGAAATAAAAAATAAAAAGCTGGACGGAAAATCCAGCTTTGTAATTTAAAGATTATTGCATATTAAGTGGCGGAGAGTGGATTTAAACCACCGACCAAGCGGGTATGAGCCGCGTGCTCTATCGGGCTGAGCTACTCCGCCAAAAACGAAATTACTTTGGGAATTAAAAGTTTATCACGAAATCAGCAAATTGCAAGTTTTCGCGCCTGTTTATTTCTTTATGCTGGAAGACGGCTGGGTGTCTATTATTCCCTGGTGCGGATCCATCATCATTCCCTCATGCGGGTTAGCTATCATTCCTTGATGAGGATTCATCATTTTTTTGTGGTAAGAATAATCCATCATTCCGCAACCTGGGCCCCTCATTGAAGAACACTGGCATCTGCAGGCAGATTTGGCCAAGCCATGATCGCCAAAATAATCAGGGCCTTCGGCGACGATCAAAAGTCCGGCAGAAAAAACGACTAAAGCCGCGATCCAAAGCAGTCCTACCGCGACCATTCCAAAAATCCTTAAGACACTTTTTTCCACTTTCGTCAGGGTAAACATGACGAAGAAACTTACCGTAATCAGCAAAACCGTGGGGATAACAGTAAACAATCCCAGTACCCTTAGTATATCCATTTCTCCTCCCTTTTTTTAAAATTTTCTTTATTATACCTCTAAAAATTAATTTACGCCATATTATTTTATGGCTCCGAATCAATAGGCGTTACAAGCAAAATATTTTTGCTAACATACTGGAATTTCAATAAGTTATATGCTATAATTATTATAGAAGAAGAAAAATTAAAGCAATACTTAAAAGGAGCTTAAGATGAAAAAGGGCGCAATGAACCTTTTAGCTTTCGCTCTGATGTTTATTTTAATAAAGCCTGTCTACGCGCAGACGAACAAAAACCTGTGCAAAGAAGATTCCCAACCAGTTTGTTCTCTGGATAAGTCGGTAAAAGATTATTTGCGCAACGAACGCTATAATTCCGATAGCCCCCCTCCTAAAAACAAATTCTCAATTATCAAACTTTTTAAATCCAAGGCTTTTGCCGAGACACAAAATATCGACGAGGAAAGAAAGAAAATCCGCGAAGAATGGAAAGAACTCCTCGGCCTGGATGTGTTTTACCCTTATTTCAAAGCCCAGGAAGTGGAAAATTACGTCCAGAAAAAAGCCACTGTAAAGTTTTTCAACATGCACGGCAAACCGGAATTCAATAAAGAGTCTAAAGGAGTAAAATACATTTTTAAGAGTAAATTTTAATTAACGAAACAGATATCGGGTAAGAGCCGGATCCTGAAAAAAGGAACGGCTTTTTTTATTTAAAGACATGATGCCAGAAAAGAATCACCCCCACTCCGATCGAATTTATCGAGGCGATCAGCACGACAGCAGCAGAGATGTCTTTGACCAGTTTTATCAGGGGGTGATACTTGCGTTTGGACATGTCGATGATAAGCTCAATTGCGGTATTGAACATTTCGGCCATAAAGACCAGGGTGATCGTAATGCAAAGGGAGACGAGCGCGATGCCCTCGAGTTTAAAATAAACCCCGGCCAAAAAAGCGGCGATCCCGCAGAGAAAGATAATGCGCATGTTGCGGTGAAAAACAAAAAGATACCCCAGTCCTTTGAGGGCGATCAGCAGGCTTTCCCTGAAACCGTGGAACCTGAAAATCCGGCGGAAAAATCTCCTTCTTCTTCTCATGGCTATTTAAAGATAATGAACAGCATCAGAATAATAAGCAGTATTGATAGAATGTAAAAATCGTTATAGTAGAAAAAATCGAATACTCGGTCTTTAAAAGAAATCTCGTTATGGATGCTTTGGTTAGAGTGTGTTTTTTTCCGGTACTCTTCAACCTGAACGCGTTTAAAACGCAAATAAACCCCTCCCACTTTATAGGCCGGGATCGAGCCGTTTTCCGCCAAATCCATCACATCTTTTTCGCTAAGGCACAGAATATGCGAGACTTCTCTTACTGTTAAAAGTTTCTCTTCAGACATAAAATTACTTTCCTATCTTTCCCGCAGCAACCCAGGAATCTATCGCTTTTCTCTCGAATCTCCAGTCATTTCCCTGTTTGACCGCGGGGATCTTTCCCTGGTTCGCCCATTCCAATATCGAGTTGATCTCCACCTCAAGGTACCGTGCGAGTTCGTCGGGATTAAGAATATCGCCTAACTTCTGGCATTTACCGTTCAATATCGCGCCTTCGGAAACGATCAGCCGGGTAGGATTGTTCTCTCCGTCTATTACGCAGCCAGGCAAAAGCTCAAGGCTTACCTTTGCGGTGATCTTACCCCGGATTTTTCCTTCCACGATGATGGAGTCCCCTACAATATCCGCGGTAACGTTGGCGGTCGGGCCGATGGTCAACACTCCCTTGGCGTCGAGAGTGCCTTCGAACTTGCCGTTGATCCTCAGGTTAACAGGATCCTTGAAGCTCAAAGTCCCCTGCATGGCAGCGTCTACGTCGAGTATTTTTTCTTCCGGCCTTTTCTTGAAAGCCATTAGCCCTCACCTCCTTCATGGTTATTCATCTTTTTGATTAAAACATTTTTCTCGTAATATCCCAGAAAGAACAGGGTCACTAAAGCTAAAAACGTGGTGAAAAGTCCGGCGGAATAAAACCCGCATCCGTTGGCCAGGCCGATCGCGGCTACAACCCAGAGGGAGGCCGCGGTGGTTAATCCTTTTACGGATTCTTTCTCTCTTTCCCTGATAATTGCGCCCGCTCCTAAAAAACCGATGCCGGTGATCACCCCGGCCGCGATCCGGCTGGGGTCGACAGTGCCGCTGTTTTTATATATATCAGAAATATAAATAGATGTCAACATTATAAGACAGGAACCGATACAAACTAAGATATGAGTGCGCAAACCTGCGGCCCGGCGATGAAGCTGGCGTTCCAGGCCGATAAGCCCCCCCAGGATCACAGATAGCGTTAAACGTATAAATACTTGGTTATCGGACATCATTTTCCCTCCCTTTAATCGAGGCAGACATTCAAATTTAAATTTGATTTCCGGCCCGATTTATAAAGCCAGCAGCCTAATCCGGCGACCATGGCCGCGTTATCCATACAGAATTCTTTAGTCGGGAATATAACTTTGATCTTTTTCCCGGCGGCGCTTTTATTTAATTTTTCCCGAAGGGTAAGATTAGCGGCTACCCCCCCGCCGACCACCAAAGTCCTCACTTTTTTTGCCGAGCAAGCGAGCATCGACTTTTCTACCAGGGTATTTATAGCGCATTCTTGAAAAGAAGCGCAAATATCCGCAACCTGCGGCTTGTAGCCCGTAACCCGTGGAGATTTAAAATTTTTCTGAACGTAATAAAGCACAGCAGTCTTTATTCCGCTGAAACTGAAATCCAGGGGTCCTCGGGTATTGGAACAGGCGAATTTTATTTTTCGAGGGTCTCCCTTATGGGCAAATTTTTCGATCACCGGGCCGCCGGGATATCCCAGGTTCAATATCTTAGCTACTTTGTCGAACGCTTCTCCGCAGGCGTCATCCTGGGTGGAGCCTAAAAGGCTGATTTTATTTAAGGACCGCACGTAATAAAGGCTGGTGTGGCCTCCGGAAACAACCAGCGAGACAAAAGGAAAATTACCAGGCCCGATATTCAGGAATCCGGCGTAAATATGGCTGTAAAGGTGATTAACTCCCACCAGCGGTATATTCCTGCTGTAACTTAACGCTTTGGCGAAGGAAACGCCGACCAATAACGATCCCAAAAGCCCCGGCCCGTCGGTAACACTGATCAAATCGATGTCTTCAAGGCCGATCCCGGCGTCTTTTAGGGCGCAGTCCACCACCTGGGTGATAGTTTCCATTTGTTTGCGAAAAGCTATTTCCGGAACGATCCCGCCGTATTTTTTGTGAAAGAGCAAACTGGAACTGACCACGTTCGAACAAACCGTCTTTGCGTCTTTAACTATTGCGGCGGCAGTTTCATCACAAGAAGTTTCAATGCCTAAAACAATCATATTTTAGATAGTTTTGTTAGCGGGCCAGGTCAGAGACAAAAACAAATTTATAACCTTCCTTCTCCATACTTGGCAGCTCTTCTCTTAATACTTCAAGAGTATTTTTCCGGTCATGGCCGATACCAACTGCCTGGCCGTTAAGTCTTGCTTTCTTTTTTAATTGCTCGATCTGTTGCCTGATATAGGACGGATCAGGGTGATTGTCCAGGAAAACATCCCTTTTTACGAACTTGATCTTCTTTTCTTCAGCCAACTGTTTGCCCAAAGAATTGACGGTCACAAAACTGTCCAGAAAAAAAAGATGCCTGCTTTTTATTAAATCCAGGACGATCGATAAAGTCCTAGCGTCCTCGGTGACCCGGGAGCCCATATGATTATTAACTCCTTTTACCTCGGGGGTAGCCGCCAGGTCATGATCCACGATCGAGCTGATCTGAGAGTCGTCCATGGAGGTCAGGATAGTGTTGGGTTCTATATCCATCTTTTCTTTTGGTTCCATCGGCAAATGCAGGATAACCTGAAAACCCAGCGAAGTTAATTCCCGGGCCGCGCCTTCGGAAAAATTAAGCCCGGGAATGATCGAAAAAGTAACCGGGTATTTTTTCAGGCCTTTGATGATATCAAAATTAGCCCGGCTGTTGCCCGCATCGTCAATAACAATGGCGATCTTGGCCCCTGCGGCTTTAACCGGCCTGGTTATCCTGGCAAGAGGCTTGATTTTAGTTACTGAGGGGGGCTTGCGCAAAAACATAACCAGCCCCATGACCAAAATCAAAACTATCAGGATCACGATCACTGTTTTATAGAAACGTTCTTTATTTTCCATACACTATTTAGTGCTTGTTTTGTAAATCTTTATGCCCTTTAACACGTCTACGGCGCGGCTCAGCTGATTATCCATTTTGTAATTTGGTTCTTCTTCGCTATCTTCCGGTTTCTTTTCTTTGTTCTCTATCTGGTCGAATATTTCCTGAGGTTTTACTTCTTTTCCTTCTTTGGTTTCTTTGTTGTCTTTGGCCTCCGAAATAATATCATCTTTGTTCAGGGGTGTAACCTTGGCTTCCTCGACGGTGATATCCGGAAAAATACCTATTCCGTGGATCATTTTATTCGCGGGAGTGAAATACTTGCTGGTGGTAAGCCGCAGAGCTGATCCGTCAGTCAAAGGAATAATGGTTTGCACCGAACCTTTTCCAAAGGATTTTACTCCCAGGATGATCGCCCGGTTATAATCTTTCATTGCCCCGGCTACGATCTCGCTGCCGGAAGCTGAACCTTCATTGATCAAAACCACCATCGGCATATCCAGGATGGGTTTAGAGTATCCTGCGGTGAATTCCATGTTCTGAGAAACGATCCGGCCTTTGGTGGAAACTATGATTTTTCCTTTTTTCAGGAACCTTTCGCTGACTTCTACCGCCGAGTCCAAAAGCCCGCCCGGATTGTTGCGCAAATCCAGTATTATGGCGTTTAAACCGGATTTTTTAAGCTTATCCAGGGCTTTGTCCATATCCTGGGCGGTATTTTCCCGAAATTCCACCAGGCGGATATAACCGATGCCGTCCTCCAAAATCCGCGCCCCTTTGATGTCCTGGATCTTGATCACTCCCCGGACGATCTTGAATTCCAGAAGTTTCTTTTCGGATTCCCTTAAAACGGTGATGGTGACGCTCTCGCCAACTTTGCCTCTTAATTTCTTGACCGCGTCGGTAAGGGTCATGTCGCGGGTAAGATCATTGTTGATCTTAACGATCCGGTCTTTAGCCTTAAGCCCGGCTTTCCAGGCCGGAGTATCTTCGATCGGACTGACCACGGTCAAAAGCCCGTCTTTAACGGTGATCTCGATACCCAGGCCGCCGAATTTCCCTTCGGTGTCGACTTTGAGTTCGTTGTAAGTATCCGGGTCCATAAACTGGCTGTGCGGGTCAAGTGAAGAAAGCATGCCTTTGAGGGCGCCGTAGATCAGGTCTTTAGGCTTTATTTCGTCGACATAATCGCTCTGGATTATGGCCAGGGTATCGGAAAAAAGCTCGACCTGTTTAAAAAGATCGTTGTTCTTCTTTTTGTCGGAATTGCCGGAAACCGCAAATTTCGTGATGATAAAAATTCCTGCCACTGCTGTTAAAACGATGAATATTTTTCTGCGCATTTAGACTAACCTCCGTTTTAAGATTTCCTGGACCACTTTGGGATTGGCTTTACCCCGGGTTTTCTTCATAACCTGACCCACTAAAAACATTATGGAATTTGTCTTGCCGGATTTCACATCCTCTGCCACTTTGGGATTTGTTTTAATAACCGCATCGATTTCTTTTTCCAAACTCGCTTCATCGGATACCTGGGCCAGGTTTTCTTCCTCGATTATTTTTGCGGCCGATTTTTCGGGCATCCCGGCCATTTTTTCCAATACCGCTTTACCGGTAAGATTGGAAATAACCTGTTTTTTCTCGACCAGATTTATCAGTTCTATAAAATTATTTGCAGGGATCTTAATCTGATAAATTTCGCATTTTAGATTTGCCGCGATCGAAGCCAAAGGCCCGATGATCCAGTTGGCTACCGGTTTTTTGTCTTTATCGGGAAAAGCTTTCAGCCTTTTTTCGGCATAGTCGGCGTTTTCTTTAGTCGACACCAGGATCTTAGTGTCGTATTCCGGCAATCCATATTCGCGCATAAACCGCAGTATCTTTTCTTTGGGTAATTCCGGGATGGTTTTTTTGATCCCTTCAATCTTTTCTTTGCTGATTATAAACGGCGGTAAATCCGGCTCTGGGAAATAACGGTAGTCCTTGGCTTCTTCTTTGCTGCGCATGGAAACAGTCCGGCCTTTCTTATCGTCCCAAAGACGGGTTTCCTGGACGATCTTTTCCCCGTTATTGATGGTTTCGATGTGGCGTTCTATTTCATAAACCAGCGAGTCCCTGACTGCTTTAAATGAATTCAGGTTTTTTATCTCGGATTTTGTCCCTAACCCGGTTTGGCCTTTAGGCCGGACGGAAATGTTGGCGTCGCAGCGCAAAGTTCCTTTTTCCATATCGCAGTCGGATACTTCCAGGTACTGAATTATACTTTTTAAATTCGTCAGGTATTCGTAAGCTTCTTCGGGAGAGAAAATATCAGGTTCGGTCACGATCTCAAGTAATGGCTGACCGGTACGGTTAAAATCCACTAAACTGAAATTATCTTCATGAATAAGTTTTCCGGCGTCTTCTTCAAGATGGGCACGGCGGATCTTGACCTTGCGGCTTTTTCCATCTACGGTCACTTCCAGGAACCCGTCTTTGGAGATCGGCAGGTCATACTGGGAGATCTGTAAATTTTTAGGTAAATCAGGATAATAATAATGCTTGCGGTCGAATTTGGTAAATTCCTGGACCGTGCAATTAAGGGCCAGCCCGACTTTGATCGAATATTCCAGGGCCAGGCAATTTAAAACCGGTAGAACTCCGGGAAAACCCAGGCAGACCGGGCAAACCTGGGTGTTGGGGCTCGCCCCGTATTCAGTGGAACAGCCGCAAAAGACCTTGGTCCTGGTCTTAAGCTGTACATGAACTTCCAATCCTATGACCGGTTCGTATTCCATGTTTTATAACTTAGGTTTTTCTTTGCGCCATTGGGTCGCTCGTTCATACGCCGAGCCGGCTCGAAACAGAGTTTCTTCATCAAAAGCTTTGGCCAGGATCTGCAATCCTACGGGAAGCCTGTTTTTGCTAAACCCGCAAGGAACGGATATCGCGGGCAGGCCGCTTAAATTCGCGGAGATGGTATAAATATCCGACAAATACATTTGCAGCGGATTTTCAGCCTTCTCCCCGATCTTAAAGGCGGTAGTCGGCGCGGTCGGAGTAACGATACAATCGCAATCTTTAAACACCGAGTCAAAATCGTTCTTGATCAGGGTACGCACTTTTAAAGCTTTTAAATAATAAGCGTCATAATACCCGTGGGAAAGCGCGAAAGTTCCCAGTAATATCCGCCTTTTGGCTTCCTGGCCAAAACCCTCGCCGCGGGTCTTCTTGTACATAGCGATGAGGTTCGTGCTCTTTGCCCGGTATCCGTATTGTACCCCGTCAAACCTGGCCAGGTTGGAGCTGGCTTCGGCGGTACCCAGGATATAATAAACCGGGACGGCGTATTCGGTGTGCGGCAGCGAAATATCTTTGACAATCGCGCCCAGGTCTTTAAGTTTGGCCACAGCTTCAAAGATTATTTTTTTTACTTCCGGGTCCATCCCCTCAACAAAATATTCTTTGGGGATGCCGATTTTTAAGCCCTTGATATCTTTTCCCGCTGATCCCAGATAATCGGGCACCGGAATATCGACTGAAGTGGCATCCATAGGGTCATGGCCGGAAATGACATTCATAAGAATGCAAGCATCTTCAATATCTTTGGTAAATGTCCCGATCTGGTCCAGGCTGGAAGCAAAAGCGATCAAGCCATAGCGGGAAACCCGGCCGTATGTCGGTTTTAGCCCCACTACCCCGCAGAATGCCGCCGGCTGCCTGATCGAGCCTCCGGTATCCGATCCGATTGCCAGGATTGCTTCATCGCCGGCCACAGCCGCGGCTGAACCTCCGGAAGACCCTCCGGGCACCCGGTCTAGATCCCAGGGATTATGGGTGGGGCCGAAACAGGAATTCTCGGTTGAGGAACCAAAAGCGAACTCGTCCATATTGGTCTTGGTATCCAGGATATTCGCCCCGGCATTTTTCAATTTTTGGATGACCGTGGCGTCGTAAGGAGGTTTAAACCCGGAGAGGATCTTCGAGCAGCATTCGGTATTGTAACCTTGTGTGCAGATATTATCTTTGATCGAGACCGGTATTCCGGCAAGCGGCCCGTTGTTCAGGGTTTTAAAATCAACCGCGGCTTTAGATCCGGAAAGGCGGACATAAGCTTTGACCTGGGGGTCTTTATCCTGGATACGCTTGCGGACCGAAGAATTCAGATCTTCAACCGATATTTCTTTTTCGCCAAGCTTTTTTATAAGTTCGTGGGCGGTTAAGCTATATAATTCCATTATTCGATCACCTTAGGCACAACAAAAAAGTTGTCTTTTTTCTGCGGAGCATTAGCCAAAGTTTTCTCGATAGGAAGAGATGCTTTGGGATTGTCTTCTCTCAAAACGTTGCTTAACTGCAGAATATGGCTGGTTGGCTCTATGCCGGCAATGTCAACCCGGCTTAACTGGTCAATAAAGCCCAGAATAGTTTGCAACTGCTGGGAGAGTTTTTCCAGTTCCTGCGGGGTAAGCTCGATCCGGCTTAAATCCGCCACGTATTTTAAAGTTTCCGGGGAAAGCGCCATAATTACCTCGATTGTAAGTGGAATTAAAGATTAATGTTAACACTAATCAAGAGAAAAGTCAAAGATTTTAGGAAGGATTTTAGGAAGGAATGCTATTTATTGTGGTTGAACGGGTCTTTAGGGCGCTGTCCATGGCAGACTTCACACTTGTATAAAGTCCCCTTCTCTCCTTGCAGATCCATGAATTTGTAAGAATCATTGGGTTCTCTGCTGGGGGCGATGGCGTGCGGGCTATCATGGCAGCCGGCGCAATAAATTCCTCCGGTACCTTTAGAATTCCTATAAAGCGGTTGATCAAGCTTGTAGCCGTTTCCGTGGCATCCGGATTGATCGCAGCGCGGTTCGATCATCCAGGGTTTTTTGTTTTTAGCTATTGTAGCCATGGTCTTGTGGCAGGTAGTGCAATTAAGATTAAATTCAGAGTTCATTACATCCCTAAGGCACTGCGTTTTATTTCCGGGATGACAGCTGTAACAGCCGGCAGTATCCGCAGTGATCCCCTTCACTTCCTGATGGCGTTTGTGTACGGCATTAGACAAACTGGGAATTCCGGATTTCCCTTTCAATCCCAGGGCATTTGAAGAGTGGCATCGGGCGCAAAGCACGGGCCGGCTGTCTAAGAGCTGCGGACGGTATTTACCCTTGTTCAATTTGTCATGCAGGGCCAGGATATTTAACTCGGCTTTTCCTCCCGGAGCGATGTCGAATCTTTTAGTCGCGATCCCTTCATCACTGTGGCATTTTCCGCAATTCAGTTCACTGGAAACTGGAGCAACCGCTGTAGTCCGGCACAATTCTTTTTTGCTTAAAGCGTCTTTTACCACGATCTGAGCTATTTGATAAGGATAACGATTCCAGGTGGAGCGGTCAGAGGCAAAAACGTCCTGGTCGCGATATTCGGTCAACGGTATACCTACGGCTTCAAAATGGTCCCCAACCGGATCCATGGTTCC
>JAPLLS010000070.1 GCA_026387435.1 Candidatus Omnitrophota bacterium | reverse complement strand
CCTGGGCCGGGCAAACCTTCATACAGGAATGGCAGGCGCCGCAATTATCCGCAGTCGGCTGATCGATCTTCAAAGGCATATCCGTAAGAATTGTCACCAGCCGGAACTGACTGCCGAATTCCTGGCTGACCAGCATGTTATTCCGGCCGATCCAACCTAACCCGGCCAGCACTCCCATTTTTTTATGGGAAAGATGTCCGGTCTGTTTTTTCCAGTCCAGGATCTGCGAAGTAGGTATCGGTAGCGCCAAATATCCCTGAGACTCGATATAAAGAGTTGTTTTCAATGCTGACTGGTCTAAAAGCGAATTTAAGGTGCGGTAGTGATAAGAATAAAGCCGGGTAGGCGCCTGGACCAATTCAGATAATACGGTCCTGGACAACCTGCCTCCCAGGACCACGGCTTTATCTAGTTTAGCCAGCAGCTCGTTACTGACTACAAACTCCTCTTTGACCTGGCGGATATCCGCTACCCCGAACAAATCCAAGCCCAGATCCCGGGTGAATTTTTTGACTATCTCGTAGTTTTTATCTATGTCCATTTAGTTTTTTCAAATAGACCATCAAAAGCGAAATGGCCGCGGGAGTCACTCCGGAGATCCGGGAAGCCTGGCCCAGACTTATGGGTCGGGCTTTTTTCAGTTTGTCCTTAATCTCCCGGGAAAGCGAAGGAATGACGCTGTAATCCAGGTCAGCCGGAAGCTTGATCTTCTCTACATTCTTGAACTTGCTGACTTCCGTCTTTTGTCTCTGAATAAATCCTTCATATTTTACCTCAATTTCCGCTTGTTGGGAAACTAATTCTGGGAACTCGATCTTTATTCCCGGAAGGTTTTTTAAAGCTTTAAAATCTATCTCCGGCCTTTTAAGCAGATACTCTAAAGTAACTTTTCCTTTTATCGGAACTGTTTTTAAATCCTCCAGAGATTTATTGATCTCTTTCCCGGGTTTAATGGTAGTCGTCTTTAAGGCCGTGATCGCTTTATTGATGCTCTTCTGTTTTTCTTCAGTATCCTCAAATTCTTTTTTGGAGACCAGGCCGACATTATAGCCTTTTGCGCGCAGCCGCAGATCGGCATTATCCTCTCTTAAGATCAAACGGTATTCTACCCGGGAAGTGAACATCCGGTAAGGCTCGTTGGTGCCTTTGGTGGTCAGATCGTCGATCAAAACTCCGATATATCCCGAGGCGCGGTCTAGGACAAACGGCTCCTGATCTTTAACCCTGAGCCCCGCGTTTATTCCGGCCACTAACCCTTGGGCCGCAGCTTCTTCATAACCGGTAGTGCCGTTGATCTGTCCAGCCAGGAACAGATTTTTGATCAATTTGGTTTCCAGGCTGGGATACAATTGAGTCGGCTCGACCACCGTGTGCTCGATGCCGTAGCCTAATTGCAGGATCTTTACCCGCTCCAGCCCGGGAATGGAATGAAGTAAAGCCAGTTGGACTTCTTCAGGCAGGCTGGTGGATAACCCGTTAGGATAAACCTGATCGCTGTCATAACCTTCGGGCTCGAGAAATACCTGGTGCCTGAGTTTATCGGAAAATTTGACGATCTTGTCTTCGATCGACGGGCAATAACGCACCCCGGTAGACTTGATCTTGCCGGTGTAAAGCGGGGATTTATCTAAGTTATCCCGGATGATCTGATGAGTGTTCGGATTAGTGTACGTTATATAACAGGGAACTTGTTTCTGTTTGAGTTCTTTGGTGGAAAAAGAAAACGGCCGGGGCGGATTATCGCCTTCATGGACGAGCAAATTGGAATAATCGATAGTCTTCTTGTCCAGCCTGGGGCAAGTTCCGGTCTTAAAACGCAGCAGATTGAATCCGCATTCTCTTAAGCTGTTATCCAAAGCCAATGCCGCGGGTTCGTTGCTTCTTCCTCCGGGATAATGCTTGAGCCCGATAT
>JAPLLS010000084.1 GCA_026387435.1 Candidatus Omnitrophota bacterium | reverse complement strand
AGTCGGGATGCAGTCTTCCAAGATCATCGTGGCCATTAACAAAGATCCTGACGCGCCGATCTTCAAAGTGGCTACTTATTGCATCGTAGGCGATATTTTCGAGATCGTCCCGGCCTTGACCAAAAAATTCAAGGAAGTGCTTAAGAAATAATTTGTGGAGGAGCGATATGCCACTTAAAAAAATTTTGGTCGCTGATGACGAGCCGGATGTTCTGGCTATACTGGAAAAGAAATTAAAGCAGAGCGGTTATGATGTTTTGGCTTTGTCTAAAGGCAAAGAAATAATCGTCAAGGTAAAATCATTCCAGCCGGACCTGTTGATCTTGGATATCGTCATGCCGGATATGGACGGTTACGCCGTGGGCATTACCTTACGGCAAGACGAAGCAACCAAGAAGACCCCGATAATCTTCATGACCGGCAAGGAGCTGGAATTTTCCGGAATGCAGAAAAGGGCGGAGGCTTTAGGCTATTGCGATATTATCAATAAACCCTGCACCTTTGAAGAATTGCTGGTTAAAGTTAATGCTGTTTTGAAATAAGCTGTTCTTAAAGATATGGCAAAATATCCTGGCAATGAAAAAGGCTTTTTCTCTTTGATTGGAATGATTGTCTCGCTGGCTTTGATCTGCTTTTTCGTTTATTATATGATGAACAATTATTTTAAAGCTCAGGTTTCTGTTCCGGATGAAAGCGGTTTAAGTTCCGGTTCAGAAAGCAGCAGCGTTAATTATCAGTCAATAATTTCTAACACCCGGAATAAAGTTGAAGAGATCAACAAAAAATCTATGGATTCACTTAAGCAGGCCGAGGATGCTCTTAAATAATCCTATCTGAATTATTTGTCCTTTCCCCAGAAATAAAAATCCCCTCATGTCAATATCTGCATAATATTGCATAATTAAGTTAGTTTAAACTTAATTATGCATCAATAATGTCTCTATAGAATACTTATGCCTATTTAAACAAGCCAATGGTATAATATGTTAAGATTTTCCTTGACAATTAGGAGATATTTCTTTATAATTTAAATAATATTAAGTGCAAAGGAAAAGTATGTTTATAAACGAACTGATGACTATTGAAGATCTGGCCGCTTATTTGAAAGTAAGCCGCCGGACTATTTACGAATGGCTCAAACTTAACAAAGTACCGGCGCTTAAGATCGTCGGACAATGGCGTTTTAAAAGAGAACAGATCGACGCCTGGATGGAGCAGCATGCACATGCCTAAATTTGATTTTATTATCTTAATCGCGGAGGAATAATGTATTTTAAAAGTCTGGAAATTGTAGGTTTTAAATCGTTCATGGACAAGACAATATTGAATTTTGAGCCGGGTATCACCGCGATAGTCGGGCCGAACGGCTGCGGAAAATCCAATATTTTTGATTCCATCCGCTGGGTCCTGGGTGAACAGTCGGCAAAGTCTTTGCGCGGCTCGCAAATGGAGGACGTGATCTTTAATGGCACGGATACCAAGCAGCCGCTGGGCATGGCCGAGGTCAGCCTTACTTTTGACAATAGCCTTAAGCATTTTCCTGTTGACAATGACGAGGTAATGATCACTCGCAGGATTTTCCGCTCCGGAGAAAGCGAATATCTGCTTAACAAAGCCCAGGTGCGCTTGAAAGACATCGTGGATATGCTTTTAGGAACCGGTATCGGCGCGGAAAGTTATTCTATTATCGCTCAGGGAAAGATCGATCTAATACTAAGTTCCCGGCCGGAGGAACGCCGGCAGGTTTTTGATGAGGCCTCAGGGATCACTAAATACAAGTCTCAGAAGCGCGAGGCTATCCGCCGCCTGGAAGAAACCGAACAGAATCTTTTAAGGCTTAACGATATCATCATTGAGGTCAAGCGGTCTATCGGTTATCTGGAGCGCCAGGCCAACAAGGCCCGCAGGTACCAGTCAGCTTTTGCCAACCTGAAGGACAAAGAAACAAACCTGGCCTACCTGCAGAAAAACAAGCTTATTGAGGAGAAGGAAAAGGTCACTATCGAGTTGTCTTCTTTGCGCGGCCGGGAAGAAAATCTTCAGGCCGAGATCAGGCAGCAAGAATCCGGGATCAGCCAGCGTAACGATGAAATCCGGACATTGGAGAACAGTATCAACCAGATCAAGAGCAACATTCAGTCATTAGAAAATCAGATCCAGAGCAATACCCAGCATATCAATTTCAATCAGGAGCGGATCAAGGAATTGGATTCCACCAAGGCCTATCTTGAATCGCAGATCGTTCAGACCCGGGAGCGGCTGGCTCAGGATGAGGAGAAGTTAAACAAGTTCAAAGAAGAGTATTCGTTGATCAGGCAAAGCTTTGAAGATAAAACCAAGGTTTTAAAAAGTAATGAAGAGCAATTGAATAGCCTGATTCAAGCCATCAAGAATTCCGCGGATAATATAAGTAAAGCTAAGAGAAGCATCCTGGACCTGGCTACCAGAGCAGCACAGGTAAGGAATGAGATCACTGAATTCAGCTCCAAACAGCAGGTTTATCTCGCCCGTTCCAAAAGGCTGGAACTGGAAAAAGCCAAGATCGGCGAGGAGCGGTTTCAGGTCGAGGCTAATTTGAATTCTTTGAATTCCGATCTTTTAGAGATGGAAAAAGTTTACGCTGTTCTTACCGATGAGTTGAGCTCAATGAAGTCCGTACTGGATGAGAAAACGCAATTCTTTACCCAGGCCAGCCGGGAAATCGAGGAGATGGAAAAACGCAAGCTCTCCCTGGAATCGCAGAAAGAGTTCCTGGAAAAACTCAAGAGCCAATACGAAGATATCAGCGAATCCATGAACGCGGTGATCTACCTGGATAAAATTCCGGTGGAGAATATCAACGGCCTGGTGATCAAAGTTAGCCCTGATCCCGGTCCCGCTGACCCTGCTCAACCCGCTGGCTTTAAACTTCACGGTGAAGCCAAGCCGATCGATTTAGACGCTCAGAAAGTAAAAGAGAAGCTTGCCCAGGTCGAAGAAAGCCTAACGGTTTTAAAAGGCAATAAGGCGATCCTGGAAAATGAGATCGCCCGGATAAACGGCCAGATCAACGAATTGAACAATAAAGAGCAGGATCAGGAAATGGCTTTGGCTAATAAAAGGACAGTGCATCAGACGGTTATTGAGCAGTACAATAAGGTCAAGCAGGAAGAAGAAATAATCCTTTTGGAATTATCCGATTTGACCGGAGAAATGTCGGAGCAGGAAGCAAAACTAAAATCTTCCCAGGAGCGCTTGCTCAGCGTGGAAGAGGAGAATAAAGCCGTGGAAGCCGGGATCCGTGCCGAACAGGAATCCATTACTTTTAATTCCCAGCTCAAAGAAGATGTCCTGGTCGGCCTGGCCCAGGTCAAGACCGAGGTCGAGAATTTAAACCTGCGACTTTCTTCAGAGGGCGAGACGCTTAAGATGCTCGAAGACGCGGCCAGCGCGAGCCGTAACGATATCCTGAGCCTGGAAAACAAAGTCCAGGAAACCATCAACCGGCAGCAAGGCTTGAGCCTGCAGATCAAAGACCTGGAAGACAAAATAATCGTTTCCGGAAAAGATATTGAATCCCAGACTAATGAATTGCAGATCACTGAGAAGAAGCACATCGAATTCCGGGATAGTATCAGTGACGTACTTAAGGCGATCGAGGAGAATAGATCTACCCTGGAAACCTTAAAAGAAAAAGCCTACCAGATCCAAATGTTGGAAAAGGACCTGGATTTTAAATACCAGAGTATGAAGGAACGTTTGTTTACCGCTTATAAGATCGATCTGGATACTGTAACTGCGCCGGCCGCTGCAAACGAGAATCCTGTTCCAGCGCAGGAACCTGTTGTTAATCCACCCGATTCTTGTGAAGCTCAAGCTCAAACGGCGCCGGTTTTAATTCCCGCTGCACAGGCTCAGCCCGCGGAATTTATAACCGATGAGAATCTGCTTTCTTCGGATATAGAAAAGCTTAAGGAAAAAGTCGATTCCTACGGCACGGTTAATCTGGTGGCCATAGAGGAATACGACGAACTGAAAAAACGCTATGATTTTCTTAACCAGCAGCAAAATGACCTGGTTACCGCTAAAGATTCCCTGCAGGATGCGATCCGCAAAATTAACCATACCACCAAAAAGATGTTTTTGGAAACTTTCGAGAGGGTCCGCGAGGAATTCCGTCTTTATTTTAAGACCCTTTTTAACGGAGGCGACGCCCAGGTTTATCTGATCGACGAAAACGATCCCTTGGAATCCGGCATTGAGATCATCTGCCGGCCTCCGGGAAAGAAATTGCAGAACGTTCTGCTCTTATCCGGCGGGGAGAAGTCGATGTCCGCGATCGCGTTGATTTTCGCGATCTTCAAAGTCAAGCCCGCGCCGTTCTGCGTCCTGGATGAGATCGACGCGGCTTTGGACGAAGCCAATGTCGAGCGTTTCGGAAGGGTCCTTCAGGAATTCGCTTCCACATCACAGTTCATCGTGGTCACCCATAACAAGCGGACCATCGCCAACGCCGGGGTTATGTACGGGATCACCATGCAGGAATCCGGAGTTTCCAAGATAGTTTCGGTGAAATTCTCGCAGTCCAAGCCGGAGGCGCAGAAAGACAAAGAACCGCAGCCGGTCGCAGCCTAGGATTTAAGAAAAGATTAGTTAGTGCTCGGAGGGAAACGGGGCGCAGAGATGCGCTCCGTTTTATTTTATCCGCTGGTGTTGTTCTTGCCTTTGTGTTTGGCTTCGTAAAGGGCGCGATCGGAGTGAGAGATAAGTTCTGATGCGCTTGACCCGTTTTCCGGAAAAGAGGACAGGCCGAGGCTGGCGGTGATCGTTTTATTAGGCTGGACTTCTTCTTTAATGAAAGGATACTTGGCCACGTTTTCCCGCAGCCGTTCCGCGATCAGATATGCTTCTTTTTTATCGGTATAAGGCAGAATGATCGCGAATTCCTCCCCGCCGTAACGGCAGACGTAATCCATTTTTCGCGACTGGTTCTTGATCAAGGCCGCGATATCTTTAAGGATCATATCCCCGCTCTGGTGTCCGAGAGAATCGTTATAGATCTTGAAATCGTCGATATCCAGCATGATCAAAGACAGCGGAGTCGCGGTGGCTTTGGACCTTTCCAGTTCTACTACCAGCAGGTACTGAAAATAACCGTGATTCCAGAGTTTGGTCAGCGAATCCTGGTGGGCGGTGATCAAAGTTTTTTCGTAAAGCTGGGAATTTTCAATGGCTAGCCCGGCCTGGTTGGCAAGCATGATCAGCATCCGCAGGTCGTCTTTAGTAATTGGTTTTTTGGTGATGAAATTGTCGGCCAGGATTATTCCGTTTACTTTATCTTTGGCTTTCAAGGGCACAACCACCAATTCTTCGGGTTTGAGGAACTGGATGATCTGGTCATGGGAGTAATTCTGGATGGTTTCCCGGGTTAGATGCAAAGGCATTCCTTCCAGGACGCAGAGGGAAAGCAGGTCTTTTTTTTGTTCCAGAAGAGGGATTTTGATATGCTGGATCTGCTGGTTGAACCCCGATTCCCGGACATGGTCGGAGATTTTGTAGGCGTTGATCAGGTCTTCCATGTCCATCTTTTCCTGCTCAACGTATTTCCAGACCCGGTTAGCTTCTTCTCCGCTTTCCGGGCCGATGGCGTTTTTGCCCTCGATCAGGTTATCTTTTTCGTTGATCAGGAATAAAACGGCACGGTTAAAGCCCAAACCGATGTGCGCGGTGACTCCGGTAAGGATAATATAGAGGATTTCGTCAAGCTTGAGGGTGGTGCGCATGGCGTTGGAGATTTCGTAAAGGATGGCCAGTTCTGATTTGGTGCGTTCCAGCTCAAATTTGACCTTAGTCAGTTCTTCCATAGCTTAAAATTTAACACATTTAAAGGCTCC
>JAPLLS010000029.1 GCA_026387435.1 Candidatus Omnitrophota bacterium | reverse complement strand
AGCGCTCCAACAAGGCGATTCAATCTGCTGAACAGACTATCTTTCCCTGTTGAGAGCGCTCGATGAATAGCCGCACCCTTCCCAAGTTTACCTACCACGGTAGGTCTTGAGAGAGGCAGCTGGAAATCATTAATGACTATTCCACCGTCCCGGGAATTATTTTCGATATAGCTCTCGGCGGACTGCCAAAAAGTTTTAAGCTCGATACGGTTTTTCGAACCGATCGCCAGTTCTTGCTCATGTACTATCTTGCTTAAATTACGATGCGCGTATAAAAGAAGTTCCAGAGAAGAAACCTGTATCTGCGGGAATGCTTTTACCTCGATGCTTTCAATACGCTTAATGTCTTCATTGTTAAGCGGAGCGGTTAACCTTCCGACTGTAACCGTTATTTTCTTGGTTTCATACTTTCCTTTATCCAGCAAGTTGTCCCATAACCGCTGCTTGAAATCTTCGTAATTACTCTTATCTTCCGGAGTCGCAAACTCTGTTTCCAGGAAGATCGTGCCGTTGTCTCTATTAACGGAAACTTTGGAGAAATAGAACCGATAAGGCTTCATTGCCCGTATCGCTTCCTCAACTGCGCGGATACGGTCTTCGCTTGAAAGTGTATTAGCGGTCTTTACCCGTGACAATGCATTCTCCATTGATTTACGATCGTCAAAGAAATTATCGGTCCTGGCTAATGCCTGAACCGTAGCGGCCATTGAGTTCGCCAGATCCGGGTTAAACTCGATATTCTCCCGGGTAGAATTGACTAATCCTTCTCTTAGCCCGCTCAAGGCCGCGTTAAAACGCGACCTATCAGGTGAACATTCGTTGACCATCGGCTTGGCTCCGACCAGAGTCAGACCGAATCCCTGCTTATGGTTCTTTTCCAGGTTACTAAGTATCTTGTTATAAAATTCGGTATTCCCTAAAATCGATCGCAGAGTATAAATCCTGTTCAATTCAAAACCGCTGGTGCTGTTTTTGGCGACCTCGTCAAGCACACCATAGGCGGTTGCCTGTATCCGGTTTATTTCATCGCTGTTATATACCTGGACATAAAAATCGGCACCCCGGGCCAATTTTTCCATGAGCTCATTTTCCTGTTTTATGACCTGGGGCCAGGCCTGAATGGTCTTCCCGGGATCGATACCGCGGACTTTCCCGTCACGCAAAACCATGCGCAAGAGGCATATTTCTTCGGGAGAATTAACGTAAACATGCAACTCATCCCTTCCCTCTGCCGCTTCAATAATGTCCTCATAGAAACGGCCGACCACGATCAGGACATCATTCTCTTTCAACTGAACTGTTTCTTTTCCGCGGCGCTGAGAAGTCCCGTCAGCTGCCTCGTAATGCGGCAACGCCACTTTCTCGCCGTTAACAAGCCGCTTGATGTCTTCCTTAAGCCATTCTGTTTCTATCGCTCCGCGATACCGGCTCTGGATCTCGCCGTCAACCACTTTGCGCAGCGACCGGTCTTTATAATAAGCGGTGGTATTGATAATGACTGCGTCCCTACCCGATTCAGCCAATTTCCTGCGCAGTTTTTCGCTGAAGGCGTTATATCCGCTGCAAACGTGTCCGCCTACAACAATGATATTCCCGGATTTTACCTGGTTTACGCGGGCAAACAAATCGGCAGCGGTTCTGGTTTCCTCTTTAAACTGATTGTAAAGATCCCAATGAATACCTTCGTATGGCTCGTCAAAATCTTTAAGTTCGTACTTAACCTGCTTATCCTGCTCAATCAGGCCAAGGCGGATGACCGAGAACACGATCTGCTCCATGCCATAGATCTTCAGGAAATCAAAACGGTTGACCAATTCCCGCAGCCAGAAACGGGTCGCCTGAGGGCCACGGTCATCAACAACGCAGCACATCGGGACGAGCAGCTGTCCGGGATTGACGCTTACGAAGATCACTCCCTGTTTTCCCAAGGATATCTCGGTAATGTCATTGCCGCCCTGGCGGTATTCGTCCCCGAAAGCGATGATATGCTCCGGGTCGATCCCGATGGTATCCACCATGTCTTTGAGGGCGGTGGATTTGTTGACGCCGACGATGCCAATATCGATAGAGGTGTCGCCGCCCCGGTCAATGCAGTATTTAGCCTTTAACTGCGGAGGCAGGCGTTGTTTAACCTTTTCCATGATCGCTTCCCGGACATCCAGCTCGCCCTTGGTGATTTTACCATTTTTTACTTTGTTTCGCGAAGGCACTCCGACTAGCGCCAGCTGCACAACACTACCATTAGCCCTTTCTCCGCGCGGCTGCACATCCGGCATAAACAAATTCTTTCCGGTCTTATCAAAGAAATTAAAACCATCGTATTTCTCTAAATACATCTGACGGTTGGCATAAAAGTCTTGGACATATTCATTGATGCAATCCCGTAAAATCTTCTCAATGATCGCCTTATCTTCCTTGCTAATGGCTTTTCCTTGGCTGTATTCAACGATTTCATACATCTTTCCGCTCTCGTCAAAGGTAAATTTCTGCGCGGCACCGTTAGCATAGATGATCAAGTTCTTTCTAAGATGGACCGGAATAAAACTGGCAATCCGGTCATTAGCTTGATAGAATTCATTCCCGGTAATGATTACTATTCTGAAGCCGCGGGAAAGCAGGTCAATGAACACATTTCTTACTACTTCCCCTCCCGGCTCATCGCCCAGGGTCTCTTGGACTTTTTTGCCGGCGGCGTTTAACAATGATTTCTCCAAGATGGTTCCGTCAACATCCAGAACAATAGCCCCGGGAACCATTGGATGATGAAGCGCGTAAATCGCATCCAGGCGAAGCCTGTCAAAACAACTACGGTGTTGTTCGGAATACACGTTTTCTTTCATAAAATATTTCTTGAGCAACATTGAAATGTCTTCCTGGTTGGACTGCAGTGCTTTCAGCGCTACGACAGACTCGTCTGTTGCCTTGAAAGTAGACTTAAGCGCATTGATTAACAGGTCAAATTTCTCGCTATCATTGTAGCTATGAAGCAATACATCTTGGAAGCACTCAAGATCAATCCCGTCTTTTAATAAAATGTTTATTACTTCGACCTGTTCGGAAGCCGACATATTGTGGAATCTGATCGTTTTCTCCTGGTCAGTGATCAATTCGGCAAGGGCCAATTCCGCAGAAGTCACGTCCTTTGAAAGGTCAAATTTCCGGGCCAGGTGGTAGAAGGCTTCATCCAGTTCAAGGCTAACCAGCGGTTTTGAAGTAAGTATTTCGCGGTTCAGGATAATAACCCTGTTCTTAACGCTGCTCGCGTAAGGGATATTCGCCGCGATGCGTATCGCGAATTGCAGATTCTTAAGATGCGGGAAACGGGCGATCGCGTTCTTTAATGCTGTTTCATAAGCAGCCTCGAAATTCTGAGCTGTTTTCTTGTTAATTGTTTCGATATACTTCGCCGCCGCTTCGGCGTTGCCTTCAACTAATACTTCTTCAGCCTTGTCGGCGTCAACCGCGCATTTGATCCCGGAAACATGCACGCGGGACTTGATCTCTTCGATCAGGTCCAAAAGTGCTTCCTGGTTGTAAGTGTATTTGGCATTATTCAAATCTAACTTCGCGGTCCAGACCACTCTAACCCCGCGCGCGGCAAAATACTTTTCCACTTCCTCTTTATTCGCTATATTCAGCGGTTCTTCCGGTATATGCTTGGACCTCTTTTCGCCCTTAGCGAACTCGCCATCTCTTTCCATTTTCTCGTATTTGGCTTTGGCAAGTTCATACTGTTTTTTAAAATCGGCTTTAACTTTTTCAGGTAATGCCGCCAGGTCCGGCAAGATTAAATAATCTACAAATCTCTGATCAAACTTGAAATCAGCATTCACTGTCTTCTGCAACGACCGGTCTAACAATTCTATCTGCTGCATTAAACTTAACCCCGCCGACTCAATATCCTGCATGATCTTGAAGATGTACACTCTCGGGATGTCTTTGCGGGAGATAATAGCTTCGGTCAATTTATTCATCATTAAGGCGGCGATTACTGACGTCACTATGCTTGAGTCTCCCATGATGATTTCGCCGAAGGCGTCTTTGATCGATTCGATGACTTCCCGCGCCGCTTCCGGATATGTCTTGCGGCTTGTATAGGCCCGGTCATTGGTCCTGCCGAACAGGCCTTTGAATCTATTGCTATGGCTCGAGTCGATATTCGCGAATTGAACTTTTTCGATGGCATCTCTAAAGAGGTCTACGAAGATGGCCTGCTGTAATACTGCCGCATGGTATTCCGCGGCATCCGTGATCTTATCCTGGCCTTCGACCACCCTAGATTTGGCCACGAATTTCAAGTCTTCGCCCAGATCCAACAGCTCTGTCCAGAATGTATCTGTCCATAACAACTTGCTATTGCCTGCGAAGTTAACTTCAGTTTTATAGTCTCCTCTTTCGTTGAATACATATTCTTTCCCGGCTACTTCCACCCTGATCTTTTTGTCTTCGGTCAGGCTAACCGTGATATCCTGTCCATGGCGGGTAAAGATTGCCGGGGTTACCTTGATCTCCCTGGCTTCGGGATTGCCAATAACCATTCTCGGCTTGATAATTCCTTCGGTCAATGATTCCAATGCCCAGTATTTACCCTCATCATCCCTGGCAATGGTCACATAATGTACCAATCTATCTTCTCCGGTCTTCTTTTCAATGCCAACCGCGAACCCTTCCAAGATAACCGCCTGCGGGCTGGTAATGTATGTCGAAGGTACCGCGTATCCGCTCTTGGCTCCGGTCATCTCATACACTTGTCTCATAGTCTTGGATTCATCAGCTCCCACCTTACCCTCAACCGCCTGACCAACCACAATCCGAGCCATCGAGTAGAATAGGTTCTGCCAGCTGGCTTTATCTATTTTCGTTAATCCTTTGGATACCCACTTCTTATCGATCAACCTTGCCATTGCCAGGTTGTTGGCGATGAAGAACATCAGATCTGCCGGCATCTTATCTTCCGGGAAATTTACGCTGTCATTGATAACCTGATCTATATTGCCCCTTACCGCGATCTCGCAGGAGTAGCTGGCGATCCTTCTTTCGGTCATGATTTCTTTCTTCACCTTGTCTAAAGCCAATTTAACCGGGTATACCGTGATGTCTCCGGTGGGGATCGCATACCACCAGAACTCATTTGAACTCAATAATCCGTCTTCCAGCTTCCGGATATGCCCGCCTTCATCCGAGATGCTGCAAACCGATACTAATACCAATTTATCCAGATCCTTATATCCCGGCTCAGCCACATGCTTACCCACCAACTTCTGGGCAAAATCTGTGGCCCTCTTACCCGCTCCTCCTATATATATGTACAATGCCGGAGGCGCTCTGCTCTTATTAACCGGCAACTTGTTATAAGGAGCTTTAACTGCGTAATCTACTCTCACAATACCGCTTAATACTTCTTCTAACGGCCGGTTGGTCTTCACCGCTTCAGCCACCAATCTCTTCACCAGCTTGACGTCATTTTCAGCGAACAATTTCCTCATCATCACGTAGTTAGCCAAAGCATCGTAGTCAAAGCTTGCTCCTAGGTACTTGGCTGCCCGGTCAAGGGTGTAAAAATCTACTAATACGCCTTTGTTGTCGTCTTTTTCTTTGGCGAATACGATATTATCCGCGGTATATGCAATCCTTTCCTGGTATCCGGTTTCTTTCAACTCTTTTAACCAGGCCAATTGCCAATCTCTAATATCGAATTCGTTCCGGCCGGAATTTTTGTCGGTTTCAATTACATCTTCAATCTGGCTGTATTTGGTCAATGACGGGTAGGTGTTCATTACTGCTTCAATAAAGGGTTTTGCCTGTTCTTGGCTCAGAAGAATGTTCAAAATAGACGCCTGGTCAGTCACCAGCATGGCGTGGAAGTATCTGAATTTAAGGAAGGTCACTACGAGGTTAGTTAAGTTAGCCGCTGCCGGAGGAGCGCGCGCTACTTCCTTATCGATCTCCGCCATGTAAACTATACCCGCCAGTTCCAGTTCCGCTAATGATTTGCTGCCTAAACTCAATATATCTATTCTTGCTACGCCGTTCTCATAATCGGAATAACGGTTGTAATTGCTCACCAGTTCCACTGCCAACCCTTCAGTCTTCTTGCCGGTCGCTTTTTCTACTGACTCTATCGCCAATACTAAGTTGTTCGCTTCTGCTGCCATGCCCGTGATCCTTAAATAATCTACTACTTCCTTCAGGCTGCCGCTGACTAATGCCATCTGCGGGCCGGCTACGGACTTGGAGATTACTGAGCCGCCGTCTTTTTGGTGTTCATTATTAACTTTGCGTTCAACATTCGCAATAACCTTATTAACTTTACTATCCGCGAGTAAATCTAACGCCTCTCTTAAATCTACCCAAGTCTCTTCGTTCCAAGCCTGGTAAGTAATCCAATAATAGCCCGTGTCTGTTTTTGTTTCGCGGTTAGTATCAATACTATGCTCCGGCAAACTTGCAAACAAATAATTTAAAATCGCTCTGATCTCATTTTCATCTCTGGTAAGTTCTTTAATTCTATTCGCTATTGCACTGACCGCTTCGTAACCTTCAAAATAATTATTCTCTCTTTTATTGCGATATACCTCGCCTTCACAAGGAATCATGGAACAATTACATGTCGCACCACACTTAGAAGCCCGGTTAATGATTTCTTCCTCTAAAGGACTCCATATTTTGCTATCTTTAAACGTCTGCTTTTCAATAACTCCTTTAGACCCCCTTAGCCCTATTATCCAATCAATAACCCCACCATCCTTCTTAGTACTATCTTCTCCCTCGATCTTCCTCTCCATCATCGCTTCCACATCTTTGCGCCAGGCGCCGATAGAACGGAATTTCGAATCCGTCGTTTTTTCAGTTGCAGGCTTCTGCTCAGGAGCAGCCGGTTTTTCAGTATTTGCATCAAAGACCTTAAGAGTTTCTACCGGCTTTACTGCGGGGGCGGAAGCTACGGGAGCCGGAGCAGCGGGCACAGCCAGAGCGTCAACAACCTGCGCAACATTTTCTCTACGCATTAAATCTCTCAATTTTTTCAATTCAGGCAAGACTTCTTCAATGGCTTGATCAGCAATAGCTTTCACTTCATTCCGGTATTGAATAAATTCTTTAGTCTTGAATACACTTTTATCTTGATCATATACTTCTTTTAAGAATGTAATTATCGTAGAACTGTCAGAAAGATAGTTTTCTTCCAACCAGGGTTTGATCACGCTTAACTCAGCCCCCAGCCAAGCCTCATTTTCCTTTTTAATTTCCAAGAGACCTTCTTGTTTCAATGCCTCAAAAATCGCATCCCCATGGTCTTTTAAACTATTCATCAAATCGCTCTTTTTAACCACGTCGCCAATTTTATAACCAAGGAATCTAAATTTCCCTTCCAAGTCTTTATTAACGGTAAAATAGTAATGCCCATATAGTTTCTCATAAGCTTTCTTCATACTTGTTTCAAAATCGCTCTTTTTAACCACGTCGCCAATTTTATAACCCAGGAATCTAAATTTTTCTTCCAGGTCTTTATTAACGGTAAAATAATACTCCGCATGCATATCCTCGAATATTTTTTCATAAACTTTATTCATGCTTGTTTCAAAATCGCTCTTTTTAACCACGGCACCAATTTTATAACCCAGGAATCTAAATTTTTCTTCCAGGTCTTTATTAACGGTAAAATAGTAATACTCATCAAGCTTCTCATAAGCTTTCAGAAAACTCGCTATGAACTTACTCTTTTCAACAACACCCATTTCATATGCCACAAATTTAATTTTCTCTATTACGGCTTCATCAGAGATAAAAGCATTCCCAAAGTACATTTGGCTAAACAAATGTTCATACGCTTTCTGCAACAGAAGCCTCTTTCCTTCTATAGGATATACTTCCTTCTGCAACAATATCTTTTCCTCCTGAATGCGCTTTAACTCTGTACCCAAAGTCTGTTTTTCCTCTTTGGCAACACATGACTCTATCTTAGACTTTAACTCTTCCTCTTTAACAAAATGTACATCTATCTTAAATAATTGCTGTTTCTCTTTGTAAATAGAATGTAATCCTTTAATGAAATTATTCAGGTAATATACTCTTACTCCGATCCTATTGACCAAGGAAATCTTATTCAAATGATAGAAAACCCCGCGTAACCCAGACCATCCTTTACGCTCCGCTTCGTCTCCGGTGTCAAGCCAGTTGTTAAGCTGCCTGACTAGTTTGCCGTATTTAAACTCGTGTTCATGTCCTTTAAAAACGTCTCCTTTGGTTTTATACAATTTGCTGAGTTTTTTCCAACCGATCAATACAATGTCCAGTGGAATTTCTATTGTCGCCCTGATAAATCCGTAAATACTACCAGTAGTGCCCTTTATAACCCAACTTAGTCTGTTCTTTGCCGGCATCAAGAAGAAAGGAGCCGTAATCGTAACTACCATCGTAAGAAAAACAAATATATTAAGGGCCCAGGCTATTGGATGGAACGGTGCAAAAATTATGTATAACCATAACATCGCCGTGGCGATTTTTATAGCGAAAGCAAAGCTATCGTATATCTCAGCCACCGAAACTCTTCTTAAGTCGCTCTGCCTCAGACATAGAGTGAATATGCCCAGTCTCGTATTTCCATCCTGCATTACTCTTCTGGCATAATTGAAGATTAACGGAACAAAAACTACAAAAAGAATCGGGAACATCTTCATGAATTCCACTGTCCCCTGGATGTTATACATCACATTCCTGATTACTCTGGAAATTATTCCATCACCAACAGGTATAGGAATAATAAGAAGGAAACGATCCGGTTTAGGCTGCTCTATAAACATTTGAATGGTATTAAAGTTGATTGATTGGGACATAACCAAACCGTTGTAAACGAATAAAATTGGCAGAACCAACCAGACAAAAATATTAAAAGGAAATACTGTAGCTAATATAACCATTGCCACATTTGTGGCTAAAACCAGGGGCTTACGGATATAAAACATAAAATTATACAGGGTGCCCATTTTTTCCGTCCAGTGTATATTGGCATCCGCAAAGAACTCCCATACTTCCGGAGTCAAAAATAGTGAATCCCCGCTTACCGCATTGGGGAAACGACAAACAAAATTCGCTGCGTCATAGAAAGTTTTTTCTGCGGATTGAACAATATTGATATATTCAATATGTTTAGTATGATACCCGGCTTGTCTCAACTGGATACCTATGGTTGTATCTTCGCAAATACTTGTAGTAATGATTGCCCTTGCTTTTAGTAATGCGCTTATTCGCAGCCCCATCTTTCCATAACCATGCTCCATAGCAACTCTAGCCTGAGTTCTTCCCCCCTGATAATTAAATGTCTGCTCGCCAACCCCGAGAGCCTTAACAACTACCGAATATTCTGTCCCATAAATATCGTATGGAATCCCTATTAAACCAAGGGTTGGATCCAAATCAAATTCGCGGAAAAACTCGGGCAAATACAGCCAATTCTCGAACTCGATCTTATGACCTGCGTCAATACCCAATAAAGCATCGGCATTTGCGTGTTCGGCGATCACTTTCAAGAAAGGCAACACATCCGACCACGCGCCCGCTTTACTGGGATTTGCTTTGCGAGCCGAAAAACTGTGCATAATTATGTAATGCGGAAATTCATTATCTTTCAGCCAGTCTGGATTTTGCCAAAGACGATAGTCTATTGAACCGTAATGCACACCTACCCAACCGGGGTTAATTGGCCGGGATAAATATTCTTTTACCGCGATTGAATTAGCCTGTGAACGAAATTCGCGATCAACCTGACATTCTTCGTTATAAGTATCGTACAACCAGATGATGTAAACTCTTGATTTCGCCCATGCCTCTAAACGCTTTTCATATGCACTTAAGCTTTCATCGACTTCACGGGTTAAGAATCGAGCCGCTTTCATTTTGTAGGACCATAACTGAGCCTGTTTGGCTGATTCAATTGTTTTCCAAACATTTTCCAATCTCCAGTTAGCCCAATCTTCGATCGCTAATTCCAGCCCTTCGGGAACTTCAGCGGACAAACAGTTCCCTTTCAGCAATTCATAAGCTTTAGCCGCAGTGATTTTATTAGACAATATCGTTCTTCTTATCCCTGCTGGTAATCTACCACCGGTGATCTTATCGATAAATAACTCCCACTCTTTTCCGTGCTTTACCATTAAAGCGTTCCATTGGGAGATCACCTCATCGCCATCCACAATACTTTCCTGCATTGCATCTAATTCATTCAACCCTGAGCTCGGATTAAACCTAACTCTAAACTTTTCGGCAAAGCATGAAGATTGAATAATAGCCGGAGGAACATCATTTTTATTCTTAATTTCCGGCTTATCAATTAGTACCTTGTTCATCAATTTAATAATCCTGATCTGAGCGTCTCTTAATTCCGGCTTTTTAGGATTCCAATTATTTAACCATTCTTTTAAATCAGTTTCTTTTAATCCTTCGGGAATAACTAAACTATCCATTACTTCTTTAGTGATAAACGGCCCTTTTGCGCCATTTCTCAAATCATTAACTATGCTGTTCCAAACTAAAATAAGCCAATCTCTATCTTCCGTTGATTGTTCTAATAAGAGATTCTTCAGAATATATACGGCTCTTGACCAATGTCTCACTTCGGCAAGATGGTTCTTATCAGCGATAAGCCCGGCCATAGCTCCATAATTTGCCTGATATATTGACATAATTGACAGGGGTATATTAAGAACCAGCGGGATTAAACATACTATTACTCCCCACCAAGGTATCCCCGCAGGAACAAGGAAGAATAGCATACCAAATATCGGCAGATTAAGAATACTCCACAAAACTATACTTTCTATCCAAAATCTTGATTTTAATCTATGCTCCGGCTTAAAAGCTGCTCCCCGGTTCTTAAGTATCAAGATGATGGCCTTAGGAATATAGTTTAAATAAAGTTTCCAGATAGAGACAGGAAATTCAATAAAAGGAACTCCTTTTGCTACGTATTTTTTTCTTAAGTATTCCTCAAATTTATCCACGATTTTGTCTTTCTGAATCTCATTTAAGGGAGTTTTAGCATTTATATTGATGTATGCCTTAAGATCAAATTTGGCGATTGGATTTGTTCCATCTTCCTTGCAAAATCTAAATAACGCATCTAAATATGCATCAGTAAAAACAAATCTGGCATGGTTAATTGAAATTATCCCGCCTCTTCTCAAGCCTAATTTCCCTTTCATAAAGCTAGCGCCTTCTTGATAAGCCATTATCCCTCCCCAGAAATCAGCGTACTTCTTAACTTCTTTCTCAAATTCCGGAGTCCCCGGCCCGTAATTTTGAGTTTGGCTTAATATATCTTCAACCAAATCCTGACGATAGCTTAATTGTCCTAATGCCGAGACAACGGCCAGCCATCTTGAATCCGCAGGCGTCACTGTTCTCATATGCTGCTGGGATTGTTGGGGAGACGGTAAAGCGCTGGTCGATTCTTTCCTGACAACAAAATATTTAAGAATAAATTTATTGATCGCTAACAGTAAACCCATGCTAAACAAGGTGGAGAATATAACAAGAATCGCCCCACCCAAACCGCCAACTATTCCTTTCCAGGCGCCTTCGACTTTTATATCATTAATAATGTTGTATCTATTAATGATTTCTATTATGCCTTGCGCATAAGTATACTCGTGATAATTCCCATTTGCATCGACATATCCTTTGGGTTCACTTACGTATCTATCTTTATTGTCATCTAATTTTTCTCCTTGATAAAATAAAACTCCGCTTCTTTGCCCAGTGGTTGCAATCTCAGAGGAATTCAGAACTTGGGTTCTTGGCTCGCCTTTAGAAATTTGATCCCCCAATAAAAACTCTTCGGAGGTAAAGATGAGTTTCCCATTTATTCCATAAAATTCGGCGGTATCATTTATATTCCTTGCCCACGCCCACATCAGACCCGGCTGATCCTTCACGAAAGTGATGTAATACTGCTGATAGGGCTGCTCTTCTGTCAGATTCTTTATGCCGGAGA
>JAPLLS010000114.1 GCA_026387435.1 Candidatus Omnitrophota bacterium | reverse complement strand
GGCGCGCTGGTGGCGATGGTCATGCCCCGGTTGACCGGAAGAGGGGAGCAGGCCAGGGTTGCTGCCGCCAAGGCGGATATCCTGGCTAACATTGCTACCGGGCTCAAGCTCTATGAGTTGGATAACGGCGGATTTCCTTCCACTGATGAAGGGTTGGATGCTTTGTTAACAAAGCCGGCTTCTGCGGATAACTGGCGAGGCCCGTACCTGGAAAAAAAGCCCATTGACCCCTGGAACAGGGAATATAAGTATAAATCACCCGGGGAACACCGGACGGCGGATTACGACCTCTACTCGCTGGGAAAAGACGGAACGGAAAGTAATGACGATGTCAAAAACTGGGAATAAAAAGCGTAAAGCGGATAGCCGGGGGTTTACTCTGATCGAAGTGATGGTGGCGGTGGCGGTCCTGTCTTTCGGGCTGGTCATGGTTTACCAGGCTTTTTTCATTGTTCTCGATTCGTTTAATTACAGCGCGGATTATCTGGAAATCGTCTCCTGGATGGACGAGAAAATTTGGCAGGTCCAGGACAGTATTATGCGTACCGGTGCTCTGGAAGGTAATTCTAATCAGGGGGAGTTCGTTGCCAGGAATAAGAATTTTGACTGGGCAATATCTTCCAATGTGCTGGGCAGTGCCGGCAACCTTTACGCGGTCAATCTGGAAGTCAACTGGAAAGAAGCAAAAAGAAAGGTCAAGTTAAGCCGCTTTTGCTATGCAAAATATGAACAAAAACAACCGTAAAACGGGATTTACCCTGGTTGAGATCCTGATCGTAACCATGATCCTGGCAGTTATTTCCCTGGCTATATTCTCGACTTTTTCCAACGGGATGAAGATTTACAACCGGGTCAATTCCGAAGTCACTTCCGAAGATCTGGTTATTTTCTGTGATCGCTTCGGCCATGACTTGCGCAACAGTTTTAATTTTAGCTTGATCAATTTTACCGGGAAAGCCGAGGAGCTGGAATTCGCTGGTCTCGTCAACAGCCCCAGGATGGAGAAGCGCTCTGTCAGCCGGATAAAATACATTTTCGAACCTTCAACGGAAAAGATCAAACGTTTTACCGGCGATTATTCCGCGATTTACTTTTCGGAAGAAGATTCTTTCCGACAGGCGCTGGATAAAGTAAAATCCTGCGTTTTTTCCTACTATTATTTCGATAATAAAACCCAGGAATTTGCCTGGGACCAGGAGTGGAGAAAAGACGGTTTACCTTCTGCGGTAAGGATGGAATTGGAATTCAAAGATAATCCTGAAGAAAAATTCGTCAGGACTTTTAATATACCCGTTGGCTATGTGGTGCTCAATGAAACTTCCCAGCAATAATAAATGGCGGCGTTCGAGTATCCTGATCATCGCTTTATGGTCGATCTGCCTCTTGACCACTTTTGCGGTTATTCTCGGTTCCCAGGTCAGGCAAAAGCTGGTTTTAGTAAAACGTCTGGATGACCGGGATAATGCCCGGCTTATTGCCGAAGCAGGGGTCAAAGCGGCGTGTGCGGAGTTGGCAAAGGATGAAGAAGTCAAGTATAGCTGTTTAAACCAGAAATGGAGCAATAACCCGGATGTTTTCAGGGATGTTGCGGTAGGTAACGGGAAATTCAGGGTTTCTTATGAAACCGATTCCGGAGAAACCCGGTTTGGAGCGGCGGATGAAGAAAGCAAGATCAACATTAACCGGGCGAACGCTCAGCAGATGGCCAGGCTTTTCAACCTCTTGGGCTTAGAGGATCTCGATAGCCAGGATCTGGCAGAATCGATCGTCGACTGGCGGGATGCGGACAACGCGCTCTCCGGCCCCGGAGGAGCCGAGGATTCGTATTACCGTACGCTTCCTGTTCCTTACGAAGCCAAGGATGCTTTGTTTCAGACCATTGATGAGTTGCTCTTAGTCAAGGGTGTAAATGAAAATAACTTCCCAAAAATTAGAAAGTATATTACAATCTATGGTAATGGCGCGGTCAACGTCAACACCGCCGGTAAGTTCGTATTGATGGCGCTGGGTTTAAGCGAAAATGTGGCCGAGCGGATCATCGCTTACCGTAATGGAAAAGATAACTTAGCCGCTACCGCCGACGATAATTTCTTTGAGAACGTTTCGGAGCTGGCCACCAAGATAAACGAAGCCGGTAATTTAAGCCAGGCCGAGCAGGCTCAGATCAATAATGTAACCAGCGAAAGTTCGATTACCACCAAGTCTGTTAATTTCATGGTTAGATCCAGCGCCACCTTAGGCAACAGCAAGTTCAGCCACGAGGTGATCGCCGTAATAAATCGTAAAGGGCGCATCCTTTATTGGAATGAGTCTTGATAATGCCGGGAAAGAAAGCCATGCCGAAGTTAAATTTTATCTCTGAGATCGCGAACCTCGACCTGGTCGGTCTTGACCTAAACGCCGCCAACCTTAAGATCTGTCACGTCCGGGTAACTCCTAACAAGAAAGAACTGGTGTCAGCGGCTGTCCGTAACACTACCGGCCTCTCCGAAGATGAAATCGCCAAATCCGTGCTTCTGGCCACCCGGGAACTCAAGATCAAAAAGCCTCATTATGTGCTTTGTGTGCCTTCACAGCTGGTGATCACTAAAAACATCGAAGTGCCTTCCTTAGACCAGAAAGAGATCCGGGAGATCGTCAATCTCCAGGCCGGCAGGCACACTCCGTATTCGCGCGAAGAGGTGATCGTCGATTACATCCCTATCGGCGTTTACAAGCAGAGTTATACTAAAGTTTTGCTTTTGATCGTCAATTCAAGTGTGATCAAAAAACAGTTTGTGATCCTGGAAAAGGCCGGGATCAAGATCGATAAGGTGATCCTGGCGCAGGAAGGAATAGCGGCTTTTGCCGCGAAGGCGTTTAAATTCGATCCCGCCGCAGTAACCGCGCTTCTGCATGTCGATGATTTGGTCACGGATTTTTCGATATTATTCAAGAATAAGGTTATTTTCATCAGGTCTATACCGATAGGACGGCAGCATTTGGCAGGAGACCGGGAAAAAGCCCTGGAAAAATTCCTGGATGAAGTAAAAAAATCTTTGGATTCTTATCAGGTAGAGAATATTGAGAAAGCGCCGGCCATGCTTATCCTGACCGGCACTATGGATGGCCTGGATAACCTGGACACTTTGATCAACGAATCTGTGCATATTCCGGTAAGGATCGCATTATATCTTTCGAGCTTACCGAATGCTTTTAAAACCTTTGCCGCTCCAGCCGAAACAAAAGAAGTTTCTTTTTTGGGTATAACAGCCCCGCTTCTGGTCTTAGGGGAGTGCCGGACTAGTCTTATTCCGGAAGAAATAAAGTTCAAGATGGCTTTGGCCCAAAGAGGCAGGGACTTGATGGTAACGGCAGTCGCCCTTTTGACGGTATTTACTTTGGTCTTTATGATGATGATGACTGAAGTCTATTTCAAGAACGCCTATTTGAAGAAACTGGAAGAAAAATACAAGTATTTAGGAGGGGAAGCCCGGAAACTGGGAAATGAATTTCAGAAAAACAGCCAGATCCGTTCTTACCTGCTGGCCAGGGGTTCTTCGGTGAATGCTTTGACCGAGCTGTATAATCTTGCTCCGCTTAATCTTAATCTGAGTTACATCAAGTTTGAAAACGGCGGGAAATTCATCATCCGGGGTACCGCCGAATCGATGTCGACCGTATTTTCTTTTAACGGGAGCATGGAAAAATCAAAAGTTTTCAAGGAAGTAAAGATCAAATATACCACCAAGCGTATCGAAGGCGGGAAAGATTTCGTTGATTTTGAAATAAACTGCATGATCAATAAAGTGAGTCTATGAAAAAACCGCCTAAGATCACCGAATTGTTGAGCACAATAGCGCACTTCTCCAAAAGGGAAAAACTTATCTTCTACGGAGCAATTATCTTTGTGTCTCTGGCGCTGGTGGACCGCCTGATCATCAGGACATTTTCCGGATTGACTTCAGACATAGTCAAGCAGATCCAGGATAAGGAGGCGCAGATCAAAACCGATTTAAAAATCCTGGCTCAAAAGCAGAAGATCGAGATCCAGCGCACCAATTACTCCTCTTATTTAGGAAAGCACGCTACCGATAACGAGGAATTTACCATAATCCTTAAAGAAGTGGAGACTTTGGCCAATAAGGCCGGGATAAACCTGGTGGATATGAAGCCGGGAGGGGTCAAGGAATCAGGAACCTCTAAGAAATACCAAATAACCTTGAGTTGCGAAGGTTTGATGGAAAAGATCGCGGAATTCATGTATAATATCGAGACCGCCAATAAGCTTTTTACGGTTGAAAAATACGAGTTGACCCCGAAATCCAGGGATACCGCTATTGCCAAGTGCAGCATGACTATTTCCAGCTTAATACTGCCGTAAGGTAGCGTATCTCCTCCTCGCGTAGCGTTCGCAAATTCCTCTGGGAATTTGCTCACACGCTCGGAGTAAATTCGCGCTGATAAGTTGATGTCGCTTAGAGTATTTGGTAGCCGGCTCCACAACTTATGCGCGAATTTAAGTTATGGCCTTATTTTTTTATTAGGAAGGTATTGACTTGTTTGTTAAAATAACATATAATGAATTAAAATAAATGAAAGGGAGGTGAAAAGATTGACTTTAGTTACGGAAAATAAGAAGAAACTCATTGAAGGTTTTAAAGCTCACAGTCAGGATACTGGCTCGGCCGGAGTGCAAGTAGCGCTTTTAACCGAAAGGATTAACCTCTTAACCGAGCATTTTAAACTCCATAAAAAGGATTTTAATTCTCGTCGCGGACTTTTGATCTTGGTCGGAAAACGCCGTCGTCTTCTTAACTATCTTAAGAAGAAAGATATTGCGAAATATCAAGAACTCCTGGATAAGCTTAATTTGAGGAAATAGCCTTATACCTTAATCCTTTGTTATCCTCGCCAATAAACCAATCCAGTCAAAAAAAGAGAATAGGACAGTTATGGGAGAAAAAGAGCAGACAATTAAATTTGGGAAGCAGGACTTAGTTTTTCAAACCGGTAAAGTCGCCAAACAGGCCAATGGCGCAGCCTTAGTGCAGATGGGCGATACGGTCGTCCTGGCCACCGCCTGCGCCGGCAACCCACCCAACACCGGAGGGGATTTTGTCCCGCTGACTGTAGATTACCGCGAAAAGGCCTATGCCGCAGGCAAAATTCCCGGCGGCTTTTTCAAGCGCGAGGGCAGACCTACTGAACGCGAGGTTCTCGGCTCAAGGGTTATTGATCGCCCGATCAGGCCGTTATTTCCCGACGGGTATAACAATGAAGTTCAGATATTGATTCAGGTATTATCTTCCGATCAAGAAAACGATTCGGATGTT
>JAPLLS010000134.1 GCA_026387435.1 Candidatus Omnitrophota bacterium | reverse complement strand
GGAATTATCCCATCATCTCGAATTTTCTCTGGGCAAGACCAATTACCTGATCAAAATCCTCATTCAAAAAGGCTTCATTGAGATCGGCAATTTCACCAAAGGCGATCAGAAGCTCAAAAAATTCAAATACATCCTGACCAAGAAGGGCTTCGAACATAAACTCAGGCTCGCCTATTACTATTTAAAGATAAAAGAAAAGGAATTTTACGATCTAAAAAAGGAAGTGCGCGACGCCAAAACTTACTGAAAACCGCAGAAAGGATATTTATGCTCAATAATAAAGTGATCTTGATAACCGGTGGAACCGGATCTCTGGGGAAAAAGCTTCTCCAGATAATCGTAAACGAGTATAAACCCCAAAAACTTATAATTTTCAGCCGTGACGAGCTTAAGCAGTTCGAGATGTCCCAGAAGTGGGGGATGAAAAAGTATCCTTTTATCCGTTACTTTTTGGGAGATGTGCGTGATAAAGACAGGCTGATGAGGGCCTTTGACGGGGTAGATTATGTTATTCATGCCGCGGCCTTAAAGCAGGTTCCCGCAGCTGAATACAACCCTACCGAGTTCATCAAGACTAATGTCCTGGGCGCCATAAATGTGATTGAAGCGGCCATTTACAATAACGTCAAAAAGGTCATAGCTTTGTCCACTGATAAAGCCTGCAATCCCATCAATCTCTACGGAGCAAGCAAACTGTGTTCGGACAAATTGTTCGTGGCGGCAAACGTCTACAGCGGAGTTCACAAGACCAGGTTTTCCGTGGTCAGATACGGGAATGTCCTGGGCAGCCGCGGATCGGTAGTGCCGTTCTTCAAGGAACGCTCCAAGACCGGAGTATTACCGATCACGGACGCAGATATGACCCGGTTCTGGATCACGCTCGACCAGGCAGCCCATTTCGTTTTGATGGCGTTGGCGTACTGTAAAGGCGCGGAGATCTTTGTGCCCAAGATCCCTTCGATGAAAATCATTGACCTAGCCAAGGCGATCGCCCCGGACTGCCGGCAGGAAGTCGTCGGTATCCGGCCAGGTGAAAAGATCCATGAGACCCTGATCAGCCGGGAAGAGGCCCGCAATTCAGTGGAATTCAAACACTGTTACCTTGTGCTTCCTTCAACTACGGCCGAAAAGAAGCCCAAGGCTTCCCGAAAAGGCTCAGGCAAGCCCTGCGTCAGGGGTTTTGAGTATACTTCAGCGAACAATACTCAGTGGTTGAGTGTGGAAGAACTGTGCAAAATGGTAGAAATGGTCGTGGACGACTATTCCATCGAGAAATCACGCTGGTCGATGGAAGACGTACCGCAATAACTAAAAAGGCTAGCCATGACACAAAAAAAACGGATGTTGATCACCGGAGTCAGCGGTCTTCTTGGTAATAATCTTGCTTACTATTTTCGTAATAAGTACCGGATACTCGGGCTGTATTTATCCCATCCCGTGACGATCAAGGGCGTGCAGACTGAAAAAGTGGATATTCTCTCGCAAAATTCGGTCCGAAAAACTATAAAAGATTTCAAACCCGACGTGGTTATTCACTGTGCTTCGCTTACCGACGTTGATTTCTGCGAGAACAACCGGACGATCACCCGGAAGATCAATATCGAAGGATGCCGTTTCATCGGCCAAGCTTTGAAAGGTTCCCGGGCAAAACTTGTTTATATTTCTTCGGATTCGGTCTATGACGGCAAAAATGGGAATTTTTCCGAGGTCGACCCGATCAGGCCAAAAAACTATTATGGTCTGAGCAAGTATAAGGGGGAACTCGAAATACTCAAGCATCCGGATTCACTGGTTTTGAGGACCAATATTTTCGGCTGGAACATACAAAATAAATCCAGCATCGCGGAGTGGATACTGGAGAAATTGAAGCAGCATGTGCCAGTTAAGGGGTTCCGTGACGCAGAATTTTCTTCCGTGTACACCTTCAAGCTTGCCCAGATCATGGATGCGGCTATCCGTAATGACCTGCGCGGGGTCTACAACTGCGCCAGCCGCGATGCCATATCCAAGTACGAATTCGCCGTTAGACTTGCCCGGAGCTTCAAACTTGACCCTGCTATGATCCGGCCGATTTCCATTGATACATTCGGGTTTAAAGCAAGCCGGGGGAAGAACTTGAGTTTAGATACTTCTAAGCTACGCCACGATCTACATTGCGCGCTTCCGACGGTACAAAGTTCACTTGACGCTTTTCGCAGGGATTTCCGGGCCGGGCTGCCTGGGAAGATCAGG
>JAPLLS010000024.1 GCA_026387435.1 Candidatus Omnitrophota bacterium | reverse complement strand
CCGGGCTGTATTCTTTTAATTCCTGATTGATGATCCGAAAATCTTCCAGGGGATCCCGGCCTTCGAACCCGGCCATGTCAATCAGGTGCACCAAAATCGTAGTCCGTTCGACATGACGCAAAAAACGGTCGCCTAAACCTTTGCCTTTAGCTGAGCCTTCGATCAGACCGGGAATATCGGCAATGACAAAAGGCTTTTCATGTTTTCCCACGACACCCAAAGTGGGAGACTTGGTAGTAAACGGATATGCCGCGATCTGCGGGGTAGCGTGAGAAACCGCAGAGATCAAAGTCGATTTGCCGGCGTTAGGAAAACCCACCACCCCGACATCGGCAATAAGTTTTAAATCCAGGATCAAAATTTTATCTTCGCCAGGTGCGCCCGGAGTCGCAACCCGGTTCTTGCGGTTGCCGATCCCGCCTTTTCCGCCGCTGGCTGCCTTTAACTCCTGCTGATCGCAGTCCAGATCGCCTAAAACACAATCCAAAGCTTCATCCTTGACGATCGTGCCGCAGGGCACGCGGATGATTATATCCTCAGCGTCTTTGCCTCTTTTATTTTTGCTGGAGCCGTGGCCGCCGTGTGCGCCGAAAAAATGGCGCTTATAAGCAAAATCCATCAAGGTCCGCAAATTCCGGTCAGCCCTGACGATAACACTGGCGCCGTTTCCGCCGTCACCACCGTCGGGAATACCCCTGCGGGTGTACATGTCGGTGTAAATGCTTTCGCAGCCTTTTCCGCCCGCGCCGCCTTTTACCTGGATTTTAGCCTGGTCAATAAACACAAGACTTACCCTGCTTTGATCTTGGTAATTTCCAGCTCGGTTAACTTTTGGCGATGGCCTTTTTTAGTGTGTGAAGATTTTCTTCGGCGGTATTTGAAAGCCACGAGTTTTGGGCCTTTGGTCTGTTTTAAGACCTTGGCTTCCACAGAAGCGCCTTTCACGTAAGGAGCGCCGACTGAGATCTTATCTTCATCAACCGTAAGCAGGACATTCTCCACGAGCAGGCTCTTGCCGTCCTCAATTTCCTGCTTTTCCACTAAGATTTTATCTCCAACTGAAACCAACTGCTGTTTTCCTCCAAGTTCAATTACTGCATACATTTGTCTTCCTCCTTAAAAGTGATTAAAATAGGCATAAATAGTAATTCTATTATTATAGCCTAAAATTCCGAAAAATCAAGGTTAAATTAGGATTTTAGGAAATAGAAATGTCTTCTATCTTTAAGGCTGGATTCGGGATAAGATTAAGTTTAACCCTCAGGCTTCGCTCCACAAATCTCACATTTTCCTTGTTTCTGGCGATTTCGCCGGCTACTTCGGGGTTTAAAGTCAGGGTAACTTCCCGCAGACGCTTGTCTTTCAGATATTTCCTCAATTCCTTTAAGGCAAAGATGGCCATAGTGACAGGAGACTTAACCCGGCCTTTGCCCCCGCAATAAGGACAATCCCGGAAAGACAAAGTCTGGACGGTATTGTGGATCCTCTCCCTGGTCATTTCCACCAGGCCAAATTTAGAGATCCCCAGGATATCGTATTTTGCCCGGTCGGAATTCAAAGCTTCTTTGAGGACTCTTAATACTTCGCGGCGGTGAAACTCTTTTTCCATATCGATGAAATCGATAACGATGATCCCTCCAAGGTCGCGCAGCCTTAACTGGTGCGCCGCCTCGATAGCCGCTTCGCAGTTCACCCGGAACGCCGCTTCTTCCTGGTTGACTTTATCCTTGAAGCCGCCGGAGTTTACGTCGACGACCACCAGCCCCTCAGTAGGCTCGATGATAATGTAAGCCTTGGACTTCATATAAACCTTTTTCTCAAAGACCTTGTTAATCTGGCGTTCCACATCTTTTTCCCCGAAGAGGTCAGCCCCCCGGTAATACTCGACTTTCCGGCGGAAACTTCCCATAAATGCACCCATAAACTTCTGGATCCGGTAAAATTCAGGTTTGGAATCAACAATCAACTTGGCCACGTCTTCTGAGAATGAATCACGAATAACTCTTAAAGTCAGATCGTACTCTTCATAGATCAAAGACGGAGCTTTTTGCCTTTTAATCGTTTTCTCCACCCCTTTCCAGAGTTTGATCAAAAAAACAGCATCGCGCATCAGATCGTTTTTATTTTTCCCGCTGGCTACCGTGCGCACGATAAAACCTACTTCTTTAGGAAGCTTTAGTTCCTGGAGTATCTGGCGCAGCCGCCTTCTTTCATCATCATCCTCGATCCGGCGGGAAACCCCGGTCTGATTATCCAGAGGCATCAAAACCAGGAACCTTCCGGCGATCCCGATATGGGTGGATAACCGGGGGCCTTTAGTGCCAAACGATTCTTTGACCACCTGGACCAGGACTTCCTGGCCTTTTTTAACTTCCTTGGCCGGCTGTTTTTTCTGAGGCAGGCGGGAATCGTGGTTGTCTATCAGATCATACGCGTCTTCGATCTCGGTCAGATAAAGAAAACCCTTTTTAGGCAGACCGATATCCACAAAGGCTCCGTTGATCGAAGGAATGACCGCTTCGATTATCCCCTTATAAATATTGCCGACGATGGTCTTATCCTGGGGCCTCTCGATATAAAACTCTTCCAGAATCTTATCTTTGACAATAACGACCCTTTTTTCCTGCGGGTCGGCAGTGATCAAAATTTCCTTATTCATCTTATTTCCCGTTTTTAAAATTGCTGTATTAAATTTGCGGATTTAACCCGGATGCCTTCGGGAAGCTGGCAATTAAGCTTCTCGACGAACTTTTCCGGCTCCATTAATTCTTTTAAAACTATGCAAGCTTCTTCGTTCTCGCTTTCCAGACCCAGTTTCAATGCCCTTTTTATGCTGAATTTGGGATGGGGACTAAAACCTTCGGTGATCTTGACCGGAACCTGAGCCCGGCGCATAGCCCGGACGAATAATCTCATCAGGTCCAGATGCGATATGAACTTCAAGTTTCCTTTTTTGCAAAATTCGAAATTTATCTTAAGCATTATTTATCAGGACCAAATCATAAGTATTATACCAGTTTCAAACCGGAATGTGAAGACAAAATTGGAGACGGTTCCCGGATTATGGAAACTGTCCCCATTTTGCTGTAAATCTCCGGCTTAATTTAAACTCTATTTGATCTCTTTTTCTTTCCGGGAAGATTTATCTTTTATTCCCTGCATCCCTTTTTCGATCTTGGCGATCTCCTCGGGAGAAAATTCGTCGTCTTTAATAATGTGCGCGGTAATGAATATCAGCAGGTCGACCTTCTCTACGCTGTTAGTTTCCCTGCGGAAAAAGACGCCCAAAAGCGGGATCTTGCTTAAAAAAGGAACTCCTACCATGCTCTTGGACTGAACGTCCTTAAGCAATCCACCGATCACGATCGTCTCCCCATCTTTCATCAGGATCTGGGTCTGAGCTTCGCGCACGTCGATTATCGGGTAATCCACCTTACTTGAAATTCCGGTGGTACTATTGGATCCGGCGATATTCGTGGCGGTAACGCTGCTTGTGGAAGAAGTAACGCTGGGATGAATGATCATGTTGATATATCCCTCGTCGCTGACCTGGGGCACAACATTAAGCCTGATCCCGATCTCCTGGTAATAATCCAGGGTCTGGGTCTGGGTCGGGCCGGTTGAATCCGTCCCGGCGGTAACGCTCGAACTTAAGATCGGGGTGTGGTATCCGACAAGCATCGAGGCTTCCTGGTTATCCAAAGTCACGATCCGCGGAGCGGACAAAGTATTGGCGTGAACATTTTCTTCCAGAGCATGCAGCATCGCCGCAAACTGGGTCCCGTTAAGTTTTTGATAAAGAAGATTCAAACCGGTATTATACGATGTTGTGGTGGTCGAAAGCGCCGAAGTCACAGTAGCAGCCATTGAACTGAAATTGGTCGGCGATACCCTGCTGGTAAGCGTATTTGCGCCGGTCGTAGTGCTCCCCGTAGCTAAGGATGTAAGTGTAGTTGTCCCGTCGGCTCCGGTTCCGTAATCTACGCCGATATCCTTAAGTTTATTTTCATTGACTTCCATGATCCTGGCCTCGACCAGAACCTGCTTGGGCTTGCGGTCGATCTGCGGCAGGATCAAAGTTTTTATTTTGTCCAGGGATGAATCGGTATCAGTAATGATAACTACCTTGGATTTTACCGAAGGCACGGTATCCATTCTGGTGGAAATAAGCTGGCCGGTCGGGCTCTTCTCTACGGAAACCAACTCCGACCTTGACGTCTCGCTTTCTTTCTGCTGCATAGCCGAGTCTACTCTTTCTTTTCCGATCTTGAACGTACCAAAATTCCAGCCTTTCTGGCCTTTGTTATACAGCACGGAAATCTTGCCCCGGGCAGTAAGCATCGGGATCAAGATACGCATCGCGTCCTGAGCGTCCAAAAATTTAAGATTGATTATCTCCGTCCTTAAAGGCTCTTCGGACTGGATCTTGGACATGTTCTCGATCTTAGTGACCAGGATGACGTTTCCCTGACGCTGGTAACCGAAACCGTTGCTTTTTAAAATAATATCCATGGCTCTGTCCCATGGGACTTCCACCAGTTTAATGGTCACGGTTCCCACGACATCGGGAGTAGCAACGATATTTACTCCGGATTTCTGAGCAATGATCTTAAGAATGTTGCGGATATCCGCATCCTTGAAATCCAGGGTGACATTATCCATGGTGTTAATATCCCTCTTGACCGCGGCCGCAAGCTGTGGATCTTGCGCGGAGACAACTGCCGTATCCTCTTTAGAAGCCGGCAACGAATTTCCCGTGTCCTGGGCAAAGCCAACTCCGATCATGATAAAAAATAAAAATACCCCCAAAAAAGCTTTAAAGAAAATTTTCTGACCCTGCTTTTTCATGTGCCTTCCTCCTTTATTTCCATCGCTTTCAATTCGCCATCCCTGATGAAAATGACCCTTTTTTCCTCTATCTTTAAAATCTGGTAACCGTCAATATTATCCCCTATCTTGACCACTTCGCCGTTGACGACAGCGTAGGACAATCCGTATTTATCGTAAATTATCCCTTCCAGGCTTAATTCGGATGCGTCTTTCTTTTCCCGGGATTCCAGGATCTGCAGCCTTCCGTCGGAAGTGACCCAGGGAATAAAAGGATCCGGCTTGCCCTGGGAGTCATAAACAAAATTATCCTGGGCCAAACCTGCTCCAGCAACCCCAAAAAACAACAACACTGACAGAACGCCTGTTTTACCCATAAACTCAACTCTTAACATAGGTCTTTAAGGTTAACATGACTCTTTCCCTAGCCCCTGATGAACTATCCGGGACGATCCTGATATCTTCACAGCTTACGGCGTATTCGCTATTCTCGATATCGTTTATGAAAGTCCCGAGGTTATGATAATTACAGTTCAAATCCAATTTGATCAAAACCGAGATAAAAGCGGATTGTTTCTGTCCGGCTTTCTCCGGCGGCCGGGCAGCTTTTTGAGGGTTGATCTGGCTAACCCTGACCGCGTTATCCTTGGCGATCCGGGAAACTTGTTCCAATAAAGATAAAAGCTCTCCTTCCGAGACCAGCTTTTTTATCTTAAGGTTGCTCTTTTCTTTAGACTGGTTCTGCTGGACAATGGCCACATCCCTTTTCACAGCCTGTATATCCGTATTAAGCTTAGCCACATTGGCTTTGGTTACGGATAAGGCTTTGACCTGGCCTTTGAGGACAAAAGAAACATCCACGTAGACGATGACCGCGAAAGCCACAACCACCGCGATCAATTTCTGTTTATCCTTCCTGATATCCCTCAAAAAATCTTCCACAGGCTTTCCTTTTTCAAGTTTTTAAACTATTTTGCGGCCTTCAATGTCCCGGTAACCGTAAAATCCATCACTTCGTAGGAGCCGAGTTTCTTGGTGATCATATTCCCGGTTTCTACGCTGATAAAGGTATTTATAAAATCCTTGTCGTTTTTCAGGTTGAACAAAAATTTATTGATCAGGTCCACCCCGTTACTTTCCAAAGAGAATACGCTGGCCTTAATCTCCAGGGTTTTCTGGGAAATGACGATATCATTGAACCATATCCCCGGAGGTAAATCCAAAGACAACCGGTTCAATTTTTCCGACCAGCGAATGCTCTTATTGGTCAACTCGTCAATGATCTGGACGTCCTGGGAATTAACATCGGATTCAGCCCTGAAATTGACGATCTTCTGGCGCTGGGCTTCCAGCCCTAACGACTCTTTGTTCAAAGCTTCCAATCTGCGCTGTTTAGAAAATTTAACCGAACCTAAATAAAGGTGGGTAAGTAATAATACTGCGATCGCGACCGGCACGGCGTAGACCAAATAGCTCGGGTCAAACCCGGCGACCCCAGGCGCTGCAGATGAAACCGCTTTCCTGGTTTTCGCCTTTTGATCTTCGGGTAAAAGATTTATCTCGATCATGTATTTTATTGACGTAAAGCCAGGCCGACTGCAACCGCCAGCTGGCTTGATAGGCCTTTTAGTTTTTCCTGTTCAATCCCCTCTACGGCAGATATCCGCTTGAAAGGATCCCAGTTCACCACTTCCAAACCCAGCAGGTTCGCCAGGCTTTCTTTGACCCCGGCCATTAGGCTGGCCCCTCCGCTTAAGAATATTTTTTCTACTGAAGTAACGCTGCGGCTTTCGAAAAAATCAAAAGAGGTGCGCACTTCCTGGGCAAGCTTGGCCAGAACCGGCTCGATCGCCATGGCCAGCTTGTCGGCTTTCACTTTCTCCTGCGCAACCTTCATCAGCTCCGCGGTCTTAAAATCCACCCCCAGAACATCGGAAGCCCGCTGGGTAAAATTATTACCGCCGATATTGATATCCCGGCTTAAAGCCGGATATCCGCTATCCATAATATTCAAATTACTGGTCGATGAACCGATATTCAACAAAGCCAAAGTCCTGTTTTTGATATTTTCTTCCTGGGCATAATTAAATTCAAAAGCATTCATCAAAGCCAGAGAATCCACATCCACCACCCCGACTTCCAGATCCAGGCCGGAAAGCAATTTAAGACGCTGGCTCAGGGAATCTTTTTTTACCGCAGCCAAAAGGACTTTCATTTTATTGTCCGGCAGATCCGATCGTAAAATACAGGCGTCGAGGTTAACTTCGGCTATGGGGAAAGGGATATGCTTTTGAGCTTCGAATTTCAACGATTGCCTTAATTCCCCGGCATTCATCCGGGGCAATTCAATATAGCGGGTTATGGCTTGCTGACCGGAGACCGAGATGTTTATTTTTTTGATGGAATTGGCCTGGACGATCTTTTTCAATACCGCATCCTGGTCGATCTGGTTTTCTTCGACGCAAAAAGCCGATAATTTTACCGCGTCTTTGGCGAAAACCAGCCTGACCATTTTTATGGAGGATACTCCAATATTCAGGCCGACGGAAATTTTTTCTTTAGAAAGAAATTTTTTAAAATTCGGGAATTCCGGCATACTTTATTGTAAAAACTTTCCTTTTTCTGTAGGAAACTGGTCATCACCCGGTTGAAGCAAATCCTGAGTTTCTTCAGCCTTATTCTCCGGAGGAATCAGATTGACGGGCGCACTCTGCTGGACGGGAGCGATCTGCTGGACCGGCGCAACAGGGGTAACAACAACTTCTTTTTCATATTTGCCGACCAGAAAACTAACCGCCACTATCAGCACACCGACTAAAATCAAAATCAGCACAATAACCTGTAAGTTTTTTTTGTCCATTTTAGCTTTCCTGTTCGCGCCAGGAAGTCCTGGTCCTGAAAATATCCTGAGGAGCAATACTGGACGTGTAACTGGTCATGTACGGAAAATACGGCGGCGCTATGCCCGAAAGAACCCGGGAGTCGTACACAAAATGCCGGCCGTAACCCGACTGGCTGCTTCCTCCGGAAAAAGTCCCGAACGCGCCGTAATAACTGGTAATCACCCCTCCCAGTAAAGTAGCGGTGCCTCTGGGAGAACCCATATTATAGTCGTCAACCGTAAAAACCCCGGCCGGCGCCATCATGATCCCGTGGATTTCAATGTCGTCCGGAGCGGCAGTCCCGATCCGCAAATTTCCTCCCCATGAGATCAACCCCAGAATATTATCATAACCTGTGGCGCTTAAGGGGCTGGCGGTGTAATTCTGATACTTTACGTTATTGGTGATCACCACGTCTTTTTCGCTGGCAACCGTGATCTTGGTGCTGCTTTGCACTGTTCCGGAGAAACCTTTGATCGTATCAGAGGAATAAATCAGCGTCCCTTCATTACCTGTCCCATCTGGTTTTCCATTATACGTCGTAGCGGCGCCTCCGTCAACTACAACTTTTGTCTGGCTGGTTGATAAAAGTTCAGTAACCACAGTAGTATGCGTGGTAGTACCTATTTTCTGCGTAATGGTATAAACCGGATCATTGCTGCCGTCAACAGACATAACTATTGTGGCGTCATCCGCAGACGTGCTGGTGCTGCCTTTAATATAAATCCCCCCGGTGACACTGCCGGCCTGGTTGGGTATATAAACCCCGGTTGAGGAAGGCGCGGACAATGTTCCCAAAGCGTCGTTCTTCATCTCGGTCTGGGACACCGAAGAAGGGAGACTGATGACATCAGCGCTGGTGGTAAAGGTAGAGTTGAATATCGGCTTATCCCTGCAGGGCGTGGTCAAGCAGCCACTCCTTTCACAACAAAGAGGATTGGAATTTCCCGCCAGCAACTTTGAACTGCCGTTATTATAAAATCTGACATCGCCATAAGACTGGCTCACCGCGTCGGTGAACTCGGCGGAAGGATTATTGGCAAAACTGAACCTTTCGTTCGTATGAACGGGGCCGTAAAAATTGGTGTCGGCGGTAAACCATACGGTAGTGCCGGAAGCGGTCTTGTGATGGTCGGTAAAAAGCGCGAATTTAGCGAAGTTGCCGTGCAGCGCCACAACCTGGAAAGAATTCGGGGCGTAAGAAATGATCTTCCGGACATATTTATCGTCCGAGGTCCCTTTGATCCCGTCCGCTCCGGAACCTTGCCACATGCGGGTCGCTGCCTGGATTTTATAGCGATAATTAAAACGGAACGGCCCATCAACATCATCCTCGGTCGGCGTTCCGTTAGAGGTAATAGTGATATTGGCGGTAGTGTTCCAATCACTGCCCTTGTTCAGGTAATCCGGAAGAGGAATGCTCAAAACAGCTGTAGAATTGTCGGAGCTGAATCGGGTTGCGCTGCCGGAATAGGCAAAATTAACTAAAAATCCCAGAGGGTTATTACCAGTCACATAAGGGCGGATATCGCTGGCGTTGACCGCAATAAGCCGGGAGTTAAGATCGGTAGGCAAGCGCTTATTCAGCTCCGCGTAAGCCATATTGGCTGCGGATTCGGAAAGCGACATTGCCTGAAAGACCCCCCTTTCATCGGTAAAGCTCTTTTTTTCGGTCACCAGCCGCGAAAGGTAAGCGCCGGTCAGAATAGCGATCACGGTAATAATGATCGCCACCAGGATCAACAATGCTCCTTTTTCATTTTTCTTGGATTTAGCCATCAGAACTCTCCTTCCTCCGGCGGTTCGCCGGCTGACGCGGAAACCTGATTGCGTAAAACCACGTCAGAGACCAGGGTAAAGTTTTTATCTTTCTTGGCAGTTATCGTAACCCGCACTCTCGGGCAGTTGGCAGGGCAGGTATTATTATTGAAAGTAACGCAGCCGTCGGTGGAGCAGGCGAAGGATATGTTCTCGATATCGTTGGAAACAGCCGCATAATCCGTATCCCCCTGTTCTTTCCTTAACATCTGATGGGAATTACTCGGATTAATCTTATAACCCACCCAGTGCGTTCCGGTCAAATACCCCGAAGAATTAAAATCCGGCTTGTAGAATAATATCTCGCTGGTCGATATGGTAACCCCCCAGTAGGTATTGGATTCCCGCAAATCCTTGACTATCGTATCCATGGCCAGGCGCGCCTCATACTGTTCGCTGATCTTATTCTGGCCTTTATCCCAGAAAACCTGGGAATTGATCAGTATCCCCAATAAAGCCGATGATAACAATCCCAGTAAAAGGACTACGACCATGACCTCAATTAATGTATAACCTTTATTTGCGCGCATAAGCATCATTCCGTTGAATTGGTGAAATTTTTGATTAATGTCACTCCCTCGACCGGCGAATCAAGCTGTCCGGTTCCGCTGGGGTAACGGGAGTCGTCTTCCCCCGCATCCAATTGGCCGTTAAGATTGGCGTCTTCGCCGATAACCCTGCTGCGGCTCTTAAACGAAATAACCACCCGGATTTTTTTCATGTCCGAATAAGTAGTATTGGTAAAAGGATCGGCCACGTCAGTGCAGGTGATATTCCCCACGCCTATTTGGATCGGGTTTCCTCCAAAAAGGAAATCGTTGTTCACCACGCTAAAACCCGTGGTGCTGTTAGACCAGGAACTGAGATTGCCAAAACTCACGGTCCGCGCCTCTTCTAATCTTGCCTGGAGCACGTTATTGGCGATAGTGGTGTCCCGGGAAACGTCGGTTAAGATCAACAGGTTCATATAAGTAAGCAAGAGCCCGGACACGCAGAAAGCGAAGATCGAAGCCGCCACCAGGACTTCCACTAAAGTCACACCCTTCTGATTTTTTGGGATCTTCCGTTTTTTCATAAAATTATTTAGCGCATTCCTCGGCCGTGAGCACCTGGCCGGTAGTCATGGTAAATGTTTTCTTACCGCTTATTTTACAGCGCGATGGGCTGGCGGAACAGGTATATCCTGAAGATTCCAGCCGCAAACAATTAAAATTATAGCCCTTCTCATAAGAGAGGCTGATATATTCTTTTTCAATGTAGGCGGGCGAGCTTTGAACAAGAGCTTCCAGGCCGGCAGGAAAAACCCCCAGATGGTCCTTGGCGTAATTCTCGATAGCGGTGGAGAGCAATTTTAATGTTTCTAAAGCAGAGGCTTCGTTCTGGATAATAGTAAAATTAACAAACTGGACAATGGCGATCCTTAAGATCAAGGCCGTCAGGGAGATCACGATCATGATCACTACGAAACTGCGAGCTTTTCTGTCGCCCATAATTTAAGCTTCCTTTAAATAAATACCCGCACCTATAAATAGGTGCGGGTATTTATATTTTATCGCTGTTGCTCGAACATTATTCCAGCGGATTGCTGGTTGCAGTAGCGTTAGCAGTAGCGTTGTACCGGATAACTCCCGATGTGTCGACAAAGAAACGCCTGTTACCTGTGGTACCTTCGGTTACTGGAATTGCTGTAGCTGAAAACCCCTGGTAATTACCATTAGCATCTGGGGGTTCAAGACCAGCAAGAGCAAAGTTGTAACCCTGTTTAACTCCACTTGCCAAAACTGAATCAATATACGGAGGAGTTAAATTGTTATACAAAGTTCCTAATACAGCCGGATATCCGGGATTAGCTGCTCTGTATGTATGCGCAGCGGAAGCCACGGTTTTAAGACCGGCGATAGCTGCTGATTCGTTGGCAGCCAATCTTGCTCTTAACAAGTTAGGTATAGCGATAGCTGCTAAGAGAGCGATGATAGCGACAACGATCATGATTTCTACGAGCGTAAAGCCTTTTCTTTTCATTTTTGTTGCCCCCTTTCTAAGGTTGGATTGACTCGGCTGCTTTTTCTAACCCCTTAGCTAATAATCGGATGAATACTGAAACTCACACACTAAAGCTCTAAGAGGTCTGTAAAAAACACGGTCACCTTGTCTTTTTTATACCACCTCCTTTCTTTTTTGTCAAGAGAAATTTAGAGGCAACCGGTGTTTACATTTAGAAACATGAAAAAGAGCCGAAAAAAAACCTTGAGGCGAACCTCAAGGTATCTTGAAGTTTATCCTCTTTGGCGGCTAGGCTGTCTCATGCTCAATTGGCACCCGGCGCAACCTGAAGCGCCGGTGTATGGCCGTGCATAAGACCCTTTGGCTTTGCGTCCCAGGATTACTCCTGGTTTGCTAGTATCAGTAGGTTAAACTCTGTTACCCTAAGTATAACAGACAATAAACCTATTGTCAAAAAAACATTTGTTACTTAGAGGTTCTCTCTAAGTAAAATATACCACAAACCCAGGCCTTTGTCAACTACAGAATGATAATAAATCAATTTTAGTTTGAATTATAACTCGCTGTTTTGGTTCCGGTTATTGTTCCTACGAATTGGAAGAACCTGACTTTGATCCGCCGTACTTCTGGCTGAAATCAATAGCAGCTTCAGGGAAGGCTTTTAACCGGAATATACACCAAACAGTCTGACCATGCTCTTTCTCAGAAGTATAAACCAGATCAAAAAGCCAGCAATGCAAATCGCGGGTGAAACCGTACTCCTGCTTAACCATGCCTTTACGGTCATCCGCGGCATCATTAGCGACCCGGTAGCGTTCATATAAATGCAGTTTCCATTTCGGGGTCAGCCGCCAATCATAGCCCAGAGTCATGTCATTGCCTCCACTCTTGGCGTACCTTTGACCAAAAGCCAAAGTCCGCTCTTTCCCGCAATTGAAACTAAAATCGTAATTTATATTGGCGAAATCATCATTCTTACGGTCATATTCCGCGTCGGAATGCACGCTCATCCAGGAATAAGGATTCAGTTCTAACTTGAAAAAATAATTTCCCAGTTCTTTGTCGGTGACTGTTCTAGTCAATGTATCGGTATTGAAATCAGCGGTATCGGTTATTTTGTGAAAATAATATGCGGTGCTGACGATGAAATTGGCCAGGTCGATCGGCACGCCGTTTCTCTTAGTCTGCAGTTTATTGGAAAGCTCAAAATCAATTGAGTTGTTCAGGTCTATGGAATCAACGCCGTCGAACTGCTTCAACCTGCTGCCGGATATTGTCGGTTCGGGATTATAATTGTAACTTATAATTGGAGTAACGATATGCCTGAGCCCGTTGATATCCAGATCAAGAAAATTAGTTTCGGCATCGTAGATCCGGTAAAACTTGGTGCTGGCCTCGGTCCCGGTATAAAAAACTGTGCGCGGAGCAAGATGCGAGCCGTTAATGTCTTTATCGTAGATGGTTTCCCGGGTAGCCGCAAAGGGAGTCAGGTCGATAAACGACACCTTGACCGGCAGGGACAGTTTATTGTAAGTATCCAACCGGTTCGACGCATAATCCGCATTTTCCGCGGCAGGCACTTTATGCTTCATGCTGTAACTGCCGGCCTGGCTGGTGTGATCGAAATAGAGCGGCAATTCTCCCAGCTGCAGGCTGGGGAGATTATAATTAAATTCGGGAAGCTTTTCCAGCTGGGGATCGTCATACCAGGGATTGATCTTTCTCTGGACCATCAAACTGGCGCTGGATTGAGAAAAAGAATGAGTCAACAAAGAATAACTTATGGGCTGCGAATCAGCTTCGTATTCGCGCGGGAAATAATCCTTTAAAACGTTGTAATCGTTGCCTAAAAGCGAACGCTTGGAATCTTTGATCTTATAATACTCATCGATCAAAGTCGTCTTTTCGTCGATATTCCACTTATGGCGGAAACGGGCAAAATACCTTTCAAATTCCCCCTTTTCCTCGGAGGCCTTCGGACGCTCATGAGTGTAATAGAATTTAAGATCGCCGTTGCCCAGTTGCGTCTTGGAGAAATTTGTCCCGAACCCTTCGGCAAATCCCAGCCGGTCGCGATAATCCAGATACAGCCTGTTGGTTACCTTATCCGTCAGATTATGCCTGTAAGCGGAAAGCAGATAACCTCCCCATTTCTTGCTGTATCCGGGGGACAGCTGGACGATCATATTCCTGTCTTTAAGACTCTGGCTCAAATAAGGCAGGTAAGCTGCCGGCACTGAACCCAGACAAAGCGTATTGTCCCTGGCTATGATCTTATCACCGGGGTACATGTCGATAGTTTTTGATTTAACGCGAAAATGCGGCCGGTCAAAATCGCAGGTGGTAACGTAACCCTGGGCGGCTTTAAAATGAGATTCGTTCAACTTTTCCGCTTTCTCGGTGCGGCCAAAAAACGGAGGCGAAGTAAAACCGGCGTTCTGGACTATGCCGATCTTGGTGTTAAAATTGTAAATTAACTTCTCGCCTTCCATTGAGCCTTTAGGGTCAACGATCCGGACATGGCCTTCGGCTACGGCGTCCTTGGTAGAAGTATTCACGGTCAGTTTATCGCAGCTAAGCTTAGTCCCCCGGTAATCGACTATTACTTTGCCGGTGGCCTGGACTTCTTTGTTTTCGGTCAGGTATTCAACGGTGTCGCCGTTGACGATCACCGGCTGGTCGACGGGGACCTGGGCAATTTCAGGCGAATCAGCCGAGCTTTCGCCGGGAAGCAGCAGGCATAAACCTAAGAGAAGCGATAAAAACAGCTTTTTTTTCATCGATTATTATTTAGGGATCTTTTTATAATCTTCCAGAAAGCGCTGCACTCCGATATCGGTTAACGGATGCTTGATCAACGCGGATATGACCGCAAAAGGGATAGTCGCGATATCCGCTCCGATCAAAGCCGCGTTAAGCACATGCGTCGGATTACGCACCGAAGCCACGATGATCTTGGTCTTGAAGCCGTAATTAGAATAGATCTTACGGATATCCACGATCAAATCCATCCCCACCTGGGAAATGTCATCGAGCCTGCCGATGAACGGCGATACGAAATCAGCTCCGGCTTTGGCCGCCAAAAGCGCCTGGGTCGGGGAAAAACACAAAGTAACGTTAGTCTTGATGCCTTGCGCGGATAAAACTTTTACCGCCTTAAGGCCTTCCGAGATCAAAGGGATTTTGACGACGATGTTCGGGGCGATCTTGGCCAGCTCCCGGGCTTCCTCGATCATCGCCTTGGACTCCATAGCAATAACCTCGGCGCTGACCGGACCGTCTACGATCGAACAGATTTCTTTTAAAATGGCCAATGCCGGCCGGTTTTCCCTGGCGATCAGGCTGGGATTTGTGGTGACCCCGTCAACAAGCCCGAGGCTCACGGCTTCTTTTATTTCTTGGACGTTGGCGGTATCGATAAATATCTTCATTATTACAATCCTCCTGAATGTTCTTTTACGAGCAAGGCTCCTCCGAGCATTCCGGCGTCATTGCCTAATTTGGCTTTAAAAACTTTTACCTTTGCAGCCTGGACGACCATTGCCCGGGTGATTATAACTTCTTCAATCTTGGAAAATAAGACCCTGCCCGCATTGGCCACCCCTCCTCCGATAACGATCCGGTCGGGATTCAGGAGATTAACGACACTTACCAGCGCCACTCCGAGTTTAGCGCCGACGTCCTCCCAAACCCTGATCGCTTTGGAATTATTCTTCGCGGCCATCCGGCTCACCTCGTCCAGGGGAATATCTTTTTTGAAAACTTTTTTTACCAGGGTTGCGATCCTGCGATTTCCGATGTAAGATTCCAGACAGGCAAAACCGCCGCAATTGCACGGCCGGCCTTTAAGGTTAATCGGCATATGGCCGATCTCTCCGGCGGCATAAGATGAACCGCGATAAAGCTTGCCCTCAATGATCAACCCGCCGCCCACGCCCGTGCCCAGAGTCAGGCAAACCGCATTTTTAGCCCCTTTTGCCGAACCCATCCTGAATTCGGCAAGGCACATCAGGTTGGCATCATTATCGATAAAAACTTCAAGGCCGGTTTTTTTGCGCAGGATCTTTGCTACGGGAACATCGATCCACCCGGGGATATTGGGGAAAAAATGCGCTACCCCATTTTTCACATCGATTGGGCCCGGCAAACCCAAACCCGCTCCCAGGATATCGCTGTTTTTAAGTTTGTTTTCTTTAATGATCTCAAAAACCGCCTCGGCTATTCCGTCAATCAGGCTTTCCGGCTGGGAAAATTCAGAGGTAGAGAAAAATTTCTTCTCTTTAAAACGTAAACTGCTGTCGAAAAGGGCGATTTTTAAATACGTTCCGCCTAAATCTATGCCAATAATATATTTATTCTTCATGATGGAAAGTATTTTATATGAATGGCTGCTAAAAAGCAAGCATTAATGTTAGCTTTTAAAAACGCAAACCCGGTTACGGCCGGTTTCCTTGGCTTGGTATAACGCCTGATCAGCCTTATCCACCAGGCCGGTAAGGTCAGCGCCATCATTGGGAAACCCGGAGATACCGATACTTATGGTTACGCTTAATACTTCGTCATACGCCTGAACTACGGCATCCTGCGCCGCCGAGCGGATACGTTCGGCGACGAATTGGGCGCCCTGAATATCGGTCTCGGTCAGGATCACACAGAACTCTTCCCCGCCGTATTTGCCCAGAAGATCGATCTGGCGGATATTTTCCTTGATCACCCTGGCTACCGCAGCCAGGATCGCGTCTCCCACCAGATGGCCGTAAGTATCGTTAAAATCCTTGAACTTGTCCACATCGATCATCAGGCAGCTGAAGGAATATTGGAATTTCCTGGAACGCTCCAGTTCTTCCTCGCTTCTCTGGAACCAGTACCTGCGGGTAAAAACCTGGGTCAAGCCGTCTAAAGTAGCCATTTCCTGCACGTGCTGGTAAAGTACTGCGCGCTTCAATCCTAACAGGAACTGCTGAACCAGAATATGGAATTTTTCCAGATCTTTTTCTTTTATCCCTTTTACCGCCAGGCTGCCCAGCGATCTTTTATTGATCTCCAGAGGAAAAACGATCCAGTCGGAATACTTCGACAGGTCATCATCAGCCTTGAGAAACCTGCAATCCTGCAGGAAAAGGAATCTTTTGATCTTCTCGTTAAAAACCTCAAAAACTTTATCTTTATCCAGGAACTTGGAGATCTCCCTGGTGATCTCATAAAGCCCGACAGTCTCTTCCAAACCGTGTTTTAACCGGCTGGATTCCCCTTCAAGTATAGCTAAGTCCGCCGTCAATATATCTTTTTCGCTCAGGGCGTCGTGGTAAGAAACATTAATGGCTGCTAATCTTGCTGAAATTTTCTTCTTTAAGCCGAAATGCAAAATAAAGCTTAAGAGCAGGAAAACTAAAAGGTTTATTATAAGCATTGTCATAATGGTTTACTTTGCTCCGACAACACAATTGCGGCCGGAAGCCTTGGCCGCGTACATGGCTTTATCCGCAATCATTATAAGTTCTTTTTCGTCGGCAATATCGCTGGACAAGGTTGCCACTCCGATCGATACCGTGACTTTAGTTTTCTGGCGCCGCAAAAGAACGTTAATATTAGCGATAGAGCTTCTTAATAGCTCCGCGGTCTCCATAGCCGCCGGCTTGTTCTGGCCGGGCAAAAGAACACAAAATTCCTCTCCGCCGAACCGGCAGACGATCCCCAGCCTTTCCTTGATTACTTCCGCCAGGCTTGCACTTAAAGCTTTTAAGACTAAATCGCCGGCCATATGTCCGAATTTATCGTTATAGTTCTTGAAAAAATCGATATCCAGCATGAGCATTGAAATCGGCCGTTTATGGCGGATACTGCTTTTAATTTCGATCTTCAACAACTCCAGGAAATGGCCTTTAGTAAAAAGCCCGGTAAGCCCGTCATGAATGGCCAATTCCTGGGTGTTCTGATAAAGCAGGCTGTTTTCCAGGGCAACCGCTCCCAGATCACAAATGGTAACCAAAAAACGCAGATCCTCCTGGGAATAAACGTTAGATCTATTTTCGTCTAGCCTTAATACCCCCAGGAAATTGTTCCCGCTTAACAAAGGCGCGCTGATCAGCGACTGAACTTCCCGGAAATCTTCGGTTTTGACCTTATCCAGATCGAACCGGAAATCTTTAGCGGTATCTTCGATAAGTAACGGGCTGGCATGCCTTAAAACCCAGTAATCAAAGATATCGCCCTGTTTAGCCTTGATCACCACTGACTTTTCTTCTTTTCTGGTTTTATAAAGCCGCAGAGAATTTGTCTGGCTGTCGATAAGGTATAAAACGCAGGTGCCTTGGCTGCCGGCGATCATCGCAAACGCGGTCTCGACCAAATGCTGCGCTACCACATCAGTGCTGAGGCTGGAATTCAGATCCTCGATTATTTTTTTGAGGCTGGCGTAACGCGAGATCTTTTCTTTTAAAGATGACTGGGTTTTTATCTCTTTGGAATTTTGGCCGCTGAGGATATTGCTCTTCTCTTCCTCATCCCCGATTTTACGCTTGATCTTGTTAATGGCGTTTGAGGCTCTGCGCAGGATAAAAAATACCAGAATAAGGTTTACCAGATAAAAAAGGGTTAAAAGCCCGAACTGATGTTTATGTGGGAATAAAGTCAGGTAGATTGGCAGGGGAAAAAATAAAACGAAGAATAAAAATACCTTTAAAGTGTTTTTTTTATTCATCCGTTCTTTAAAGATGTAACCGGCTTCAAAAGACTATACGATCGTTTCTTCGGTTTCTTTATCGAAAAAGTGAACTTTGCTCATATCGAAGACCATGTCGATATCGGCATTGACCACGGGACGGTCATGAGCGCCTACGCGGGCGATAAAAGTATTAGTGCCGGTGTTTAAATGCAGGTAAACTTCCGAGCCCATCGGTTCAACCACTTCGCAAGTCACCCTGACGATGTTCTCCGGAGGTGCTTCGGAAACAAAAAGCTTGTCGTAGATATCTTCGGAGCGGATCCCGAAAACTATATCTTGACCAATATACTTGCTAATTTTATCGAACATCTCATCGACAAGTTTTACCTGAACCTTGCCTTCCAGGAAATAGAGCTTTCCGCTTTTTTTGATGATCTTCCCGGACATGAAATTCATGGGGGGGGACCCGATAAAACCGGCGACGAATTTATTCTTGGGATGATCGTAAATAGAAATAGGATCCGCGACCTGCTGGATGACCCCTGCTCTCATTACCGCGACCCGGTCGCCCATGGTCATGGCCTCGACCTGGTCGTGAGTGACATAGATGATGGTAGTCTGCAGGCGGGTATGCAATTTGTTGATCTCAGTGCGCATCTGCACACGCAGCTTGGCGTCGAGGTTCGACAGCGGCTCGTCAAAAAGAAATACCTTCGGCTTGCGCACTATCGCTCTTCCTACGGCAACCCGCTGCCTTTCGCCGCCGGAAAGCTCCCGGGGTTTACGATTCAATAAATGCTTGATGCTTAAAATTTCCGCGGCTTCGTTCACGCGCTGAATGATCTCATTCTTCGGGTAGTGCTTAAGCTTCAGCCCGAAAGCCATGTTCTCGAAAGCGGTCATATGCGGATAGAGCGCGTAGGTCTGGAAGACCATAGCGATATCCCGGTCCTTGGCAGGCACATCGTTAACCAGCCTGTCGCCGATGTAAATATCGCCCTCGCTGGCCTCTTCAAGCCCGGCGATCATGCGCAAAGTGGTTGACTTTCCGCAGCCGGAAGGCCCGACTAAAACCATAAATTCTTTGTTCTCGACACCGAGGCTCAAGTTATTTACAACCTTTGCGCCGTTCGGGAATGCTTTGGAGATTCCTTTAAGACTGACCTGTGCCATATTTTCCTTTTTTTTGAACCTAGATGAGGAAATATTATATCAGTTTTATTTTTAAGAATCAACTCAAATAATCGACTAGCTTGCTTATAGTCTCTTTCAGGCTTTTGCGGGGCACGATCATGTCGATCAGTCCATGCTCAAGCAAAAATTCGGATTTTTGGAAACCCGGCGGCAGCTTCTGCCTGATGGTCTGCTCGATGACCCGCGGCCCGGCAAAACCGATAAGAGCT
>JAPLLS010000002.1 GCA_026387435.1 Candidatus Omnitrophota bacterium | reverse complement strand
CCTTCGTCGCTCAAAGCTTTCTGGACTTCCACAGCCGTGATATTGGCGTAAAGCTTGTCTTTTTCCTGGGTCAGAACCGCGATGGTCAAAGATAAAGAGGCGATCTTCGTTTTTAATTCCTCGGCGGTTTTCTTGGCTTTTTCTTCTTTTTGCAAACTACGGGCTTTGCCTTCCTGGAGATTTTTCATGTTGCCGGCGGTAACCGGGACTGCCAGATCTTTAAGCAAAAGGAAATTCCGGGCGAAGCCGTCCTTGACTTTCACGACGGTGCCGGATTTACCGATACCCTCGACATCTTTGGTCAATATTACTTCCATCTTAACCTCCTAGATCCGCACGTAAGGCACGAGCGCGAGAAATCTTCCCCGTTTGATTGCCCGGGTCAACTGGCGCTGATGCTTGGCGCAATTACCCGATGAACGCGCGGAAAGCAGCCTGCCTCTTTCCTTGATGAACGATTCCAAGACCTTAAGATCCTTGTAATCTATCGTCTTTATTTTATCCGAGCAAAAACGGCAAACTTTCCGGCGGGCCGGCATGAACATGTTTCTTTTTTTATTTTTGAGCTTAGTCTTATCGCCTTTTTTAAACTTATTGATTCTCATTTGATTTCTCCTCATTTTCTTCTATCCATCCCGTCTCGCTCGACGCCTCAACGGCTGGGGCGGACTCTTCCGGCGTTGCGGATGAGCCCTGATTAAATCTGCCTAAGAACTGCACACGTTCGGCCCTGACTTCAATGACACTGCGTTTCTTGCCGGTTGCGGCATCTTCCCAGGTCCGCAAAGTAAGCCGGCCTTCCACAAAAAGAGGGCTGCCTTTTTTTAAATACTGGCTGCAGGATTCCGCCATTTTACTCCAAACCACCACGGTAAGAAAACAAACTTCTTCCCTTAATTCCTGATTTTTGTCGCGGAACTTCCGGCTGACCGCAAGTCCAAGGTTAGCCACCGCCGCGCCGCTTGGTGTATAGCGGATCTCCGGGTCGCGGGTGAGGTTTCCGATCAAAAAAACTTTGTTCAAACTAGCCATTATCTGCCTCCCCGATTACGCTTTTTCTTCCGGCCTTAAGATCAAGACCCTTAAGATGAGCTCGTTCAATTTGAACGCGTATTTGAGCTTAGTGATCGCTTCCGAAGGAGCGGTAAAATTAGCCAGGTAGTACACGCCTTCCTGCTGTTTTTTAATGGGAAAAACAAGTTTTCTTTTTTCCGCCCAGACCGCGGCGTTTACGACCGCCCCGTTGTTCTTGACCACTGCTTCCTGGATCCCAGCGAAGAGCGCTTTTCTATCGTCCTCGGACAGATCGGGTTTAATAATAAACATCGCTTCGTACTTATTCATCCTTGACCTCACCTGTTAATTGTATTCATGGATTGTTGAGTTCCTGCTTCTACCCAAAGTTCCAATGCCTGGCAGGCTTTCTCGATTACTTTACCGACTAACGTTGATTCGCTCTTTTTGAAAACGGATAGAACATATGCCGCAATATCGGCGAATTTTTGCTCGGGCCGGCCGATGCCCAAACGCAGCCGGCAGAATTCATTGTTTTTCAAGACGCCGATTATGGATTCCAGGCCGTTATGGCCTCCCGACGATCCGCCGGTTTTGATCCTGATCTTTCCCGCTTCCAGATCAAGCTCATCATGGACCACGATCAGATCGCTTAGATCGACTTTATGTTTGGTTACGAGCGATTTAACCGCCCCGCCGGACAAATTCATGTAGGATAACGGGATTGCCAATAAACAAAGCTGGCCGTTGATCTTGATCTTCGCGCTCAAAGAACTGCCGAACAAACCTCTTTTTAAAACTACCCCGTGGTTTTTTCCTAATGCCTTCACCACCGCCGAACCGATGTTGTGGCGAGTATTTTCGTAATTCTTGCCGGGGTTGCCTAAACCAACGATCAGTTTCATCAAAGCTGAAATTATTTCTCTTTCTTCTCTTTTTTCTCTTTATCTTCCGCGGGCGCTTCTTCTCCGGCTTCAGGCTTCTTCTCTTTGATGACCTCAGGCTCCGTGATCTCTTCGCCTTCGAGAGGCACGACTACTTCTTCCTTCATCGGGCTGG
>JAPLLS010000069.1 GCA_026387435.1 Candidatus Omnitrophota bacterium | reverse complement strand
GCAAAAAAGTGGGCTCAGTTCAGATTGGAGTCTGCAACTCGACTCCATGAAGCCGGAATCGCTAGTAATGGCGGATCAGCTACGCCGCCGTGAATACGTTCCCGGGCCTTGTACACACCGCCCGTCAAGCGATGGGAGCTGAGGGTACCTAAAATCTTCTAGCAATAGAGGCCTAAGGTAAAATCAGTGACTGGCGCTAAGTCGTAACAAGGTAGCCGTACCGGAAGGTGCGGCTGGATCACCTCCTTTCTAAAAAACTTCACTTGGGAGTTTTTTAGGATACAATCGCTCGGAAGGCGTGGTTCTCGTTAAGAGAGCCAACATGCAACGAGTGGAATACAAACCGTCTGCAGAGAATGCAGATTGGTTTGGCTATTCAATAAATTTTTTTCCGTTGCTATGGGTAAGTTATATCAAAAACGGGCCCATAGCTCAGTTGGTTAGAGCACAGCCCTGATAAGACTGGGGTCAGTGGTTCGAGTCCACTTGGGCCCACCATTTTTTCGCATTGCGGAATTCGGATTCCGAGTTCCTGTTGGATACTTGCGACAGGGGGCTGTAGCTCAGCTGGGAGAGCACCTGCTTTGCAAGCAGGGGGTCAGGAGTTCGATCCTCCTCAGCTCCACCAATAATAACGGAAAATAAGCATAATAAATTACTAGTGCATCTGATAATTAAGAGGTAATCTTAAACTCTTGATTACGTTTGCGCATTATGCTCTTTGACAACTACATAATAAAGGTAGAACTACAATTTTGTAATAAATCGAGCGATCTTAATAATTGGTCAAGCTACAAAGTGTCTATGCACGGATGACTTGGTTAGGTGAGGCGATGAAGGACGCGGTAAGCAGCGATATGCTTCGGGTAGCCGCAAACAGGCTTTGATCCGAAGATCTCCGAATGGGGCAACCCTTCCGGTGTTACAGCCGGAAACCCTGCTATGAATACATAGTAGTAGGGAGCGAACGGGACGAATTGAAACATCTAAGTAAGCCCAGGAAAAGAAATCGAATGAGACTCCCCTAGTAGCGGCGAGCGAAAAGGGACGAGCCTAAACCTGAGTTTGCCCTCGCAAGAGGATAGATTCAGGGGTTGTGGGACTCCGATATGGTAGTCGAGGGGATAGCAGAAATGCCTGGAAAGGCATGCCAAAGAGGGTGAAAGCCCCGTAAGCGAAATTCTGACGACGCCTAGGAGTATCCCAAGTACCACGGGACACGGGAAATCCTGTGGGAATCCAGGCTGACCACAGTCTAAGGCTAAATACTACACCTAAACCGATAGCGCACAAGTACCGTGAGGGAAAGTTGAAAAGAACCACGGGAGGGGAGTGAAATAGAACCTAAATTCATAGACATACAAAGCGATGGAAGGCCTATACCCAGGCCGCAAGGCGTGGGGATGGCTGACCGTGTACCTTTTGCATAATGGTCCGACGAGTTGTTGTTGTAAGCGAGTTTAAGTGTTCCGTGAAAGCGTAACACGAAGGCGCAGGGAAACCGAGTCCTAACCGGGCGATTTAGCTTGCAATAACAGACCCGAAGCTGAGTGATCTACCCATGAGCAGGGGGAAGTTCAGAGAAATCTGGATGGACGTCCGAACCCTTCAGCGTTGAAAAACTGTGGGATGACTTGTGGGTTGGAGCGAAAGACTAAACAAACTCAGAAATTGCTGGTTCTCCCCGAAACAATTCTAGGGTTCGCCTCAAGACACTACATTATAGGGGTAGAGTGCTGAATGGACTACGGGACGCTACCGCGTTGCTGAGTCCAACCAAACTCCGAATACTATAATGACTATCTTGGGAGTAAGACGCTGGGGGCCAAGCTCCGGCGTCAAAAGGGAATCAGCCCAGACCACCAGCTAAGGTCCCTAATAATAAGCTAAGTTGTAAAGGATGTGGATTCGCTAATACAGCCAGGATGTTGGCTCAGAGGCAGCCATCATTTAAAGAGTGCGTAACAGCTCACTGGCCGAGCGATTCCGCGCCTAAGATGAACGGGGATCAAGCTTATAACCGAAGCTGTGGGTTTTAACCGTCTTCGGACGGATAGAGCGGTAGGGGAGCATTGTTCAGTTGGTTGAAGCTGTACCGTGAGGAGCAGTGGACACTGAACAAGGGATTATGTCGGAATGAGTAGCGAAAACGTCTGCGAGAAACAGACGCGCCGAAAGTCGAAGGTTTCCTGGGGAAGGTTAATCCACCTAGGGTTAGTCGTGCCTAAGCTGAGGCCAAGTGGCGTAAGCGATGGATGATCTGTTAATACTCAGATACTAGCTTGTTGGCGTTAAAACTTTTTATGTGACGTAGGAGGACTAGGTTTGCGGGGTGTTGGATGTCCCCGTTCTTGCCCGAGTAATCGGATGAGGGGACCCTGAGGTTTCCGAGGGGGAAGTTGACTACGACCACACTGCCGAGAAAAGCATAAAAAGGAGTTGACAAGTTACACGTACCGGAATCCGACACAGGTAGACCACCAGAATATGGTAAGGCGCTCGAGATAACCCTCTTTAAGGAACTCGGCAATCTAGCCGCGTAAGTTCGCAACAAGCGGTGCCCTTTTGTCGCAAGGCTGAAGGGTCTCAGTAAAGTGGTCCGGGTGACTGTTTAGCAAAAACACATCTCTATGCAAACTCGAAAGAGGACGTATATGGAGTGACACCTGCCCAGTGCTGGAAGGTTAAGGGAATCTGTCAGTGGGAGTAATCCTGTCGAAGCGGTGAACCGAAGCCCCAGTAAACGGCGGCCGTAACTATAACGGTCCTAAGGTAGCGAAATTCCTTGTGGGGTAAGTTCCCACGCGCACGAATGGTGTAACAACCTGGACGCTGTCTCAAAGAGGGACTCGGCGAAATTGTAGTGGCGGTGAAGATGCCGTCTACCCGCATCAAGACGAAAAGACCCCAGAACCTTTACTGCAGCCTACTATTGGATTTTGGTTTAACATGTGTAGCATAGGTGGGAGGCTTCGAAGCCATGGCGCTAGCTGTGGCAGAGCCACAATGTGAAATACCACCCTTGTTGGATTAAAATTCTAACCTTCTTCCCTGAATCGGGGGAGGGGACAGTGATAGGCGGGCAGTTTGACTGGGGCGGTTCCCTTCTAAAAAGTAACAAAGGGGCCCAAAGGTTGGCTCAGGCCGGTCGGCAATCGGCTGTGGAGTGTAAGCGCATAAGCCAGCTTGACTGCAAGTCGGACACGACACGCAGATACGAAAGTAGGGGCTAATGATCCGGTGGTGAAATGTGGAATTGCCATCGCTCAACGGATAATAGGTACTCTGGGGATAACAGGCTTATCGGGCTCGAGAGTTCACATCGACAGCCCGGTTTGGCACCTCAACATAAACATGGGGTGGTACGGGAGTAATTCTGTACATGCATTGGCTAATAACGGTGGAACCCGGAAATATGGGTAATACCGTGGGAAGTCTTAAAAAGCATAAGCAGTTATTTCAATGGTCTTTTCTCTTGGTGACAATTAATCAGAACATATATGGCTGATAACTTAACGCTCAAACTGTGTCTATTATGGATAGTTGCGTTTAATGTTATTAAGAGTATGATTGTTAGTTAATTCGTTGCCTAGAGAGACCATGTTTTTTAAGACCCCGTAACGACTGATCTTGTCGACACACAATCCGAGTGTCATAAAGACGAGAGAGATAGCAACCGGCAGTAAGCATGCGGTTCTATAATACGCCAACTCCGCTATAATTGCAGCGGATGAAGATATAGTCTAATACCACGCGAAAGCGTGGATCATATTGCGATGTCGGCTCATCCTATCCTGGGGCTGGATAAGGTCCCAAGGGTCCGGCTGTTCGCCGGTTAAAAGGGTACGCGAGCTGGGTTCAGAACGTCGTGAGACAGTTCGGTCTCTATCTGGTGCGGGCGCAAGATATTTGAAGAGGAGTTCTCCACAGTACGAGAGGACCTGGAGAAACGGACCTCTGGTGTTCCGGTTGTCCTGCCAAGGGCAAGGGCCGGGTAGCTATGTTCGTAAGGGATAAGCGCTGAAAGCATCTAAGTGCCAAGCCCCCCTCAAGACTTGATATCTCTGGACCGCAAGGTCCTGTAGGCACCCCGGAGACTACGGGGTTGATAGGCGTGATGTGTAAGGTCCGTAAGGATTTTAGCTAACACGTACTAATATGCCAACCGGCTTGACCTTTTTTAAAATCTTTCGATTATTAGAAGATTGTAGTTTACTTTTATTATGTAGTTGTTGATATTTTCTAGAGGAAACAAATTTTTGCCCTTCGCCGCAATCTGCGGCTCAGGATCAAAATGTTTCTTCCATTTTTTATTGTTCTGAAACATTTTGGAGTGCTTTTACCGCGAGGGTCACACCCGTTCCCATTCCGAATACGGAAGTTAAGCCTCGCAGGGCCGATGGTACTCTAGTCGTAAGGCTACGGGAGAGTAGGTCGGCGCTCCATTAAATTAAAAAGCCCCTATAAATAAAATTATGGGGGCTTTTGATTTGACGCGTTGAGGCTCGCGCTGTTTTAAATACGGGCCTTTTTACATAGACGCCCGCTTGAGCGAAAGTTCAGGCGGGCTTTTTTATTGGTTTTAAATTGGTTGCGCAAATCAAGCTTTAGCGCTAAAATAAAATTGAAATCCGCGTATTGTACCTGGTGATATTTTCTGAGTGAGCATATTAAGGAAGGTAAAAAAGTCGGGAAAATGGGGAAAGTTTTAAGCTTTAGCCAATTACATCTGGACGCGCTACGGGAGGTCGGCAGCATCGGTGCGGGAAATGCTTCCACGGCCCTGTCCCAGTTTATCAACCAAAAAGTCGAAATGGCTCCGCCGGAAGTGACGACTTTGACGGCCAGTGATATTCCCTCTTTTGTATCAAAGGGATTCCCGATTATAACCATGGTTGTAATTGAGGTAGAGGGAGATATCGGTGGCTATATTTTTTTTATCTTTGATGAAAAAAACGCGGTAATGATGATCGATCTGCTTATGGGGCAGGAGCCGGGCAGTACCTCGTTATTATCCGAGATCGGAGTTTCCGCGCTCAAAGAAGTCAGCAATGTCATGTCCGGCTCATATTTGCAGGTCCTGGGGGATATGATTAATCTTACTCTTACAATGACTCCGCCGTATTTTACTGCCGGCTCACCGTTGGAGATCCCAAAATTTATTAGCGAGCATTGCATCAAGGAACAGGAAACTACTATTTGCCTTAAGTCTAATTTAAGTATCTCAAAAAAGTTCCAGGTTTACGGTTCTCTGGTATTTATACCAGCAGCAGCTTCTTTAGGGCGTCTGATAAATCTTCTGGGGATACCGAATGAGGCGTCGCCTCAATTACAATAAGGTGGCGTATGGCTGAAGAGAAAATTCTAGTTACGGATCTTATTAAAGAAGTCGGAACCCAGGCTTTGTCCCAACTTAATTGTGAGCCGTTTATCAAGTGGGTGTTGGAAAAAACCCCGGTTGTTATCGACCATGATCTGTCTGCCATCCTCTTGCTGGAAGGTAATAAGGCGAAGTTTTATCTTTGGTTTAACCAGCCGGTAAGCCACGAGTATACGCGGGAATGCAAACTTAAGGCCATCGAGGCATTAAACGCCGCAACTAAAACGTCAGTTTTAGAAGGTGCGGTTGAAGTGCTGGCTTTTAATGAAGGAGAGGCTTCCCTGGACCAGGTCGATAAGACAAGCCCAATGGCGTCGTTTTTTGCCGCTCCGCTTATAGAGCGGGGGAATTGTCTCGGGGTGTTTGTGATTTCCAGCAGAAAGCCAAATCTTTTTCTGGCGTATAAGTTGAATATGTTTAATGTTTTTGTCAACCAAGTAGCCCTGGCTATTGACAGTTTAAAAGCCCGGGAGAAAGTAGTCCAGCAGGCGCGGATCATAGAGCGGGACAGCGTTAATATGAAACTGGCTTTTTCCGGAATGTCCGAGGGGTTGATCATGACCGACGAATTCAATGAGGTAATTTTAATAAATCCCCGGGCCACCAAGATGCTTGGGCTTATGCCTGAGCAGATCCAGGCGGTATCCAAGACTTTCATTTTGGGTTTTCTCTCCGAGGTGTTTAAAGAACTGGCCAATACCGACAAGCAATTAGTCAGAAAAGACATCGACTTGGATAGCCCTCAAAAGATGACCTTGCGAATCGATGCGACACCCGCCAAGGACAGCAAGGGCAAAAATATCGGAACGGCCATTTTGTTGCGCGATATCACCCTGGAAAAAGAAGTGGACCGTTTAAAGACCGAGTTTATTTCTACGGTATCCCATGAGTTGCGCACGCCTTTGACTACCATCAGGGAAACTGTCTCCCAGGTTTTAGACGGGATACTCGGCCAGACGACAGAGCAGCAGAGAGAATTTCTCTTGATATGCCTTGAGGATATCGATAGGCTTACCCGGATTATCAATGATCTTTTGGATATTTCCAAGATCGAAGCCAGAAAGATCCAGCTTAAACCCCAGATGATCGATATGGTTTCCGTGGTCAAGAATGTCAGCATGATCTTTCAGCCGAGGTTCAGGGAAAAAGCTCTGGAGCTTAAGACATCTTTTTCCCGGGAAAATATCGTTGCCTACGCGGATAAGGACAAGATCATTCAGGTCCTGACAAACCTGGTAGGCAACTCTTTAAAATTCACCGGGAAAGGCTATATTCAGATATCGGTGGATGATAAAGAGGGATTGGTAGAGTGCTCGGTTTTTGATACCGGAAGAGGAATTTCGGAAGAAGACCTGCTTAAAGTCTTTAGCAAATTCCAGCAGTTTGGCCGTGTCGACGGCCCCGGAGAGAGGGGGACTGGTTTAGGGTTGTCTATTGCCAAGGGCATAATCGAGATGCATCATGGCAAATTCTCGGTCCAAAGCAGGCTTAATGAATGGACAAAGTTCAGTTTCACTTTGCCGAAAACTAACGCAAACGGAGGTGGCGATGGGGAATAAGATCTTAGTGGTTGACGACGAACCGCATATTATCAAGCTTGTAGAATCGCGCCTGAAGTCGCACGGTCATACGGTTATTACTGCCAGCGACGGGCTGGAAGGTTTCGAGAAGGCAAAAGAGGGAAATCCGGACATAATCCTTTTGGATATCACCATGCCGCGCATGTCTGGAAAAGATACGCTGATGAAATTAAAGGCGGATAAGCAAACGGCGCCTATCCCGGTAATCATGCTCACGGGAAGAAGCGGAGCCGAAGATATCGTAGACTGTTTGACTAAAGGAGGGGCCGCGGATTATATTGTTAAACCTTTTATAGCCGAGGATTTTTTAAACAAGATCAACGCAGTTCTTGATGCGGGCAAGAAAGTTCCCGGAGACTCTTGCGAAAAAGAACTGCTCAAGAACATTGAGGAAAGGGTAAAGAAAGTTCTGGGCAACAAAAAGGAACAATAGAAGCCAGAAACGTTATGAGTTATTAAAGAGGATCGGAGACACACTGGATATTTTGGGAGATTAAAAGCAGTCAAGTCTTTAAAAATCAGCCCAAGCGAAGTGTGCTTTGGGTTAGTTTTTATAAGAGGGAGCAATGAAGAATATGAGCACAGTAGAAAGGATTGTCAGGGTAGCGATCGGAGTCGTGGTCATCGGCTGGGGTCTATTTGCTAAAAGCTGGTGGGGGGCGCTCGGGTTAGTGCCTTTACTGACCGGGATCATCGGCTGGTGTGGACTATATCAGGTTATGGGAAAATGTTGCCCGTTTTCTAAGAAGGATGAAAATAAAAAAGAAGATAAATCCAAGTCCTGAACGCAGGGATAGAAAATGTCCGGGAAATTCATTAATCTTATTGCAGGATAACACCCGGATCCGCGTTCTTTACGAGACCAAGAATAATCTGCATTTTATCTCTGATTTCAGGATTACTGACAGCGCGCAGATCAAGGGCACCAACGGGCGGCTTTGACCATCGAAGTGATCCAAATGGCTGTTTCGGAAGAGGCCGGGCAGCCGGCAGCGGGTTATTGAGAAAAGTAGATAAAGATGTGGGAGCATTATTTTCTTACTGTGTTTGAAAGCGTTTTCTTGGTTAATTTTCCAGACCTTGAATTTTCAGTTTTAGCTGTTATACTTATATCACAGAGAGATAAATAACTTATCTTCACGAAACGGGTCTCGTAAGAGGCCAAAGCCACGGGTCGAGATAGTTATATTGGTTATTTTCGAAAACCGGGTTGCCGAAGAATGATAAGAGGCGATCCGGATTTTTTATTAATATAGATTGTTAAGGGTAAATATTTGATCATTGATCAGAAATTGCGATAATAATTAGGAGGAGATATGAAAAACTTCAGGATTGTTTTGCTGGTAGCGCTGGCGCTAACGGTTTCTTTAGGCAATGCGTTTGCCGAAAATTTTGATCTTGGCGGGTGGGTAAACGGTGCGCTTTCAGGCGGCTGGATAAGCAACCCTATCGGGTCAGTTTCTTCAGTGGGTAATAGCCTTTATTCGTCCGCTGTTTCAATGGGTAGCAGCGCTTATTCGTCTATTAACAGAGCTTCAGGCGGATGGGTAGGCGGTGCGCTTTCAGGCGGGTGGATAAATGACTACTCGCGGTCACTATCTTCTACACTCTCACTAAGTTCTTTAACTGCATCACTAAATTTATCAACCAACTCACTAACTAATAAATCCGCAGCCCCCTCATTGGTATCTCTATCGTCACTAGGGGTGTCAAAAACCGCAGCCCCCTCACTGGTATCTCTATCATCACTAGGGTCGTCAAAATCCGCAGCCCCCTCATTGGTGTCTTTAAAATCACTAGGGGCACCACTAAATTTGCCAAGGCCATCATTAGTTAGAACTAATGTGTTAAGGAGTGGTTTCGGTGGTGGAGGACGTAGCCGCCGTTAACTTTTCTTAAATAATAGTATATTTAATCGCGGGTAATTGATTGTTCGCGCGCCGGATATCCGGCGCGCTTTTTTTTGTCGATGTAAGGGCCGGAGGCGAAAATAAGCTTTGCTAATTGTCCTTTGACATCGAGAAGAAAAGCGATAAAATAAACTAAACAGGGGGGGAGGATGTTCTCGCGGACGATCAACAAAAAAATAGGGGAATTGCTCATTGAGCGTAATATTATCACGCCTGAACAGCTCCAGCTGGCTCTTGAAGAACAACGCTTGAACGGCGGCTATGTCAGCCAGCATTTGATCGCTTTGAAATTCGCCACGGAATACGACATCGCGATCTGCCTTTCCAACCAGTACCACCTGGCCTACCTGCCGCTTAAGAATTATTTTATCCCGCGCGAAGTCCTGAGGAAAATTCCTTTAAAGTGGATCAGGATCTACAAGCTCATTCCGGTCGATGAAGTAGGTTCGTCTTTGTCGATAGCCATGGCTGATCCTTTGAATGAAGGCGCTATCCAAATGATCCAGCAGATGACTAACCGCCAGATCTGCGTTTTTATCAGCACCTTCAGCGAAATAGAAGAGACGATCGAGAGATATTTCAAGGATGAATTCTGGGAGACCAAGAGGATCTCCGAAGGAGATATGCACAGATTTATGATCCTCGATGAATATATTCAAACCAAAGGTTATAATGGCCGCGAGCGAAGGAAGTTTATCCGGATAGCCAGGGAGTTGGAGCTTGATTACCTGTTCCACGGCCAGACTCTTTCGACCAAAACCATCAATCTCAGCTTCGGGGGGATTTGTTTTAATTCCCAGGTTTTTGTGCCTATAGATTACGACCTGGCCTGTAAGATAAATCTTGAAGATAACCGCAAAATCGATTGCGTGGTTAAGGTTTTACGGGTGAAAAATAGAAACGGCCGGCAGGATCCGAACGGCTCATTTGAAATCGGAGCGGTATTTGAGTTCATAGACGGCAACGACCGGGCTGAGCTGGCAGAGTATTTGAAAAAATATATTTGAAACAGGAGCGTGAATGGCTAAAAAATGCAGAAAATACGGGGTGCCTTTGGGAGGGGTCGGGATTAGGCCGTCGCCCAAAGAACCCGGGTTATGCAATAAGTGCGATGCGCCGGAGTCGAAAGAGAAATCTTCCTGCTCCTGTTGCGCCGCTAAGAGGTGAAAATGGCGGAGCATAAAAAAAAGAGCAAGAAGGTAAAGATAAAAAAGAATATTTGCGGCGAATGTTTCAGCCAAGCGGACTGCTGTAAGCGCGGGGCATTCGCGGATCTGGAAGAGGCGAAAAAGATCGCGGCCCTGGGCTTAAAAGGCGAATTTTTTCAGTTGGAGAAAGACCGGGATTTCCCGTCAGGTTTCAGGATCGGCACAAGTTACGAAGATGACCCTTGTTCATTCCTCGACCCGGACGGGCTTTGCTCCATACACAAGATCGATTATCACCTTAAGCCGAAATCCTGCCAGGATTTCCCATTTGAGAACGATAAACCTTCTCCTTACGCGCATGTGCTTTGTACGGTGTTGAAAGGAAGATTAAATAAAAGAGGCGGCCGGAAATAAGGGAATTGAAGAGAGGGTAAAAAAAGTGAAAATTACTCGGCAGGAGGATCGATGCGAAAAATAAAAGTTGCCTTGTTTATTTGTGAGAGTTTTTTAATTTTTGTTTCTTTCGCTCTGGCCGCGCAACAGCCACAGGTAGTGATGCTGCCCAAGCCGCAGACCAGCGCAGGCAAACCGCTGATGCAGGTTTTAAAACAACGTATTACATCCAGGCAGTTTAGTGCAAAGGAGCTCGATTTACAAACATTGTCCGATCTCTTATGGGCGGGGTTTGGTATCAGCCGTCCTGACGGAAAACGCACCGCGCCTTCAGCCCGTAATATGCAAGAAATTGATAATTACCTGGCCAAGGCAGATGGGTTGTTCCGGTATAATGCAATTCAAAACTCCCTGGAATTGATCTTGGCCCAGGACATTCGGGAGGCCGCGGGTAAGCAGGATTTCGTGAAGTCCGCTCCGGTGAATCTCATTTATGTCGCGGATCTAGCCAAGATGAAAGATATGAAAGACCAAAAAGATTTCTACGCAGCAATCGATACGGGATTTATCGCGGAAAATGTTTATTTATTCTGTGCTTCCGCTGATCTGGCTACGGTGGTTAGAGGCTCGTTTGACCAGGAAACCCTGTCCAGGGCAATGAAGCTTAAAGAGAATCAAAAAATAATCATAACTCAGACAGTCGGCTATCAAAAAAGAGAATAGATGAGCCCGTGTTCGGTAAATGCATGGGCAATAAATAGTAATGGGTAAAATAAAACTTGATCTGCATGATATTTTCAGCAATCAGCGAGCGATTGAGAGCGAACTCAACCGGGTCATCGAAGAAGCGCTAAGCAAGAAAATAGAATTAGTAGAGATCATTCCGGGAAAAGGCAGCGGCCAGTTGAAGAAGCACGTTCTGCGTTTTCTGGCCGAGCCCCGGGTCAGAAATCTTTATCACCGGATCGAAAAAGACGACAAAAATTTCGGCAGGATCTTCGTTCATTTTAAATACTAAGAAGGCTTTTTATATGTTTACCGAAAATAGCCGGGGTAAGTTCATTCTTATTTTAAGCATAGGCTGCGCTTTTCTCTATGTTGTTTTTCTGCAATTTGTCTCCCCGGCATTCTATGATCCCGACAGCTATTATCATATAGCAATATCCAACTTCATAAAACATTACGGGCTGCGTTATCCTTTTGACTGGGTCCAATTTTCGGTTTTTAAGAACAGTTTTTCCGATAAGGACATCTTTTTCCATATTCTTAATCTGCCGTTTTTGTTCTTTACGGATAATCTGGTTCTCGCCGGAAAATGTGCTTTTGTCTTCAATGCCGGGTTGTTCTTACTGGCCTATGCGGTTATCTTGAGAAAATACCTCCCGTATGGTTTGGCTGCGGTTTTTCTGCTTTTGCCGTTTACTTCATCGTCATTTATTGTATATTTTCTGCAGTTACGCTCTTTCACCCTGGCGAACATTTTTACGATCGTGGGAATATACTTTTTGATCAAAAAAAGACTCTTCGGTATTTTTATCGTTTCTTTGCTCTATACCTGGACCCATATATCTTTTTTTACTATTGTTTTTCTTGCTTTGATCTGCGAGGTCCTGCGGTCGCGCTTTGACCAGGAATTCTTTCTGAAGAACATTTACGCGGCAACGGCGGGGGTGGTTGTTGGCTTCCTGCTGCATCCTAATTTCCCCAATAACTTTCTTTCTTTTTACCTGAACGGGATCATGGTCCCCTGGTATAGTTTGTCCGGTACGAACGTCGATTTTGGCAGCGAACTGCTGGCATTTGGCACCAACGTTACCCTGGTCGCTAATGGGGCGCTCTTTGCCCTGAGCTATTGGAGTGATGTTCCGTATTTTCTCTGTCTTAATCCCAAAGACAAATATATCAACATACTTGATCCCATCTACATGCTTTGGCCTTTTCCGCGGGAACACGCGCTCCTTGAAGAATTGAGCCTGGGCAAAGTGGATAAGCCGGAGGTGGCGATCAATAAGATTTTTAAAGCGGATTACGGGTATTTGCATAAATCCGAGCCGTTGTACCGGCAGTTACGAAACAGCGCGCAATATTTTAAGATAATTTATGAGGATATCGAGGGTGTAGTGTTCGAACTGGTAAAGGGATAAATGGAGGTGTCAGTATGATAATCGTTACCGAATTTGAACCCGAGTTCGAGTCTGCATTTCCCGACCTCTGTGAATTATTCAGGCGCGCGCCGTTAACTGCCCATGAAGGACTGGCAAAGATCATTCTTCACGGTTACCGGGGGACTGAGGGTAAGATCCCGGAAGGAGCTGAGCTGCAAATGAGCCTGGTAGTCGATCCCGACCAACATCCGGATGCAATACATGATGAAGAATTACTTAAAGACATCCTTTATTCCACTTTAGCCGAATGGAGGGAAAAAAACAAGCTGGATCTGACCGTGGCCTTTGATACCCGGAATTGCCAACTGAAGTGTTACAACGAACGACTGTATAACCCTAGTGTTTGCCCTCACGGCGGTTTTGATTGTTTTGGGATGTACCGGATCGAAGACAACATCCCTGGATTTCTCTTGAATTCCGGGTTTAATATAAAATATATTTATCCTTGCATTACCGTTTGGAAAAATCCCCGGTCGCGCAGATGAATTCGTTGAACGTGATAAAAAAAGCACTCCGAAGAAGCGCTTCTCGGGAAAAAGCCAGGATCCTGCAGCGGTTTTTTAAAACCGGACCCGGTGAATACGCCGAAGGCGATAAATTCATCGGAGTCAAGGTGCCGGATACGCGTAAGATCGCCCGGGAGCACCAATATCTTAAAGTTAAAGATTTACTCGTTCTCTTGAAGTCTCGTGTGCATGAAGAGAGGCTCCTGTCCTTATTGATCCTTATTTCGCAATTTGAGAAAGCCAACGAGCAGGGGAAAGCCGGGATTTACCGGCTATATCTTCACAATACCCGGAACATCAATAATTGGGACCTGGTGGATTTAAGCGCGCCGCAGATCGTCGGCGCATACCTGGCTGATAAAGATAAAAAGCCGCTTTACCGCTTAGCTCGTTCAAAATCACTATGGGAACGCCGGATCGCTATAATTGCCACTTTCAATTTTATCAAAGACAACGATTTCAAAGAAACCTTGATTCTCGCGGAAATGCTTTTAGGGGATAAAGAAGATCTGATCCACAAGGCGGTTGGCTGGATGCTGCGCGAGGTCGGCAAGCGCGAACAGGAAAAGCTGGAACGATTCCTTAATGGTTACACCCCGCAAATGCCCAGGACCATGCTTCGTTACGCCATCGAGAGGTTTTCAGAGAGAAAAAAGAGCCATTATTTGACCATCCCCAGGGCGAAATGACCGGGATAACCGCCTGGTTAAGGGTAAAAAAACTTGCACGTAGCACTTCCATGTGTTAAAATAATAATATAAGTTCGTCCTCGGCAGACATTCGCGGATTTTGATAAAATCCGTTCATGCCTCGGACTAAATTCGGCCCAATAACTTATGTCGCACTGCGTGCACCATAAGTTATGGCCTCATTTAAGGAGGAGCATATGTGCAAAACCTGTGCCGCTCATAAAAAGAAAAAAGTAGCCAAGAAGAAAAAGAAATAAGACAACTTGTCAATAGTGATTTTTATCAGCCTGTCCAGCGAGACAGGCTGATCTATTTAAGGGGGATCAAGAATGGCAAGATCGAAGTTTAACGAACTTAAGGGAGTATTTAAGGCTTTGCATGGTCCCAAAGGCTGCCTTTGGGATAAAAAACAGACCCATCAAAGCCTTGTTTCTGACCTGAAAGAAGAAGTGGAAGAGTTTATTGATACAGTGAATAAGAATGACCCCGAACACATGAAAGAAGAGCTGGGGGATTTGTTGCTTCATGTGATGTTCAACGCTCAGATCGCCTCAAAGAACAAAAAGTTCGACATCGAAGACGTTATAGAGGGGCTGATAAGAAAATTGAAACACCGCCATCCTCATGTTTTCGGTAATACCAAAGTAAGATCAACCAGCCAGATCATCCGGAATTGGAATAAGATCAAAAAGCTCGAGAAGGAATCTAAACTGCGCAAAATTTAAGTTTTTGCGTTGTTTAATGGCAGCAGGAGCAGGAGGGCAGTATCTCCCCAGCTTGATCTCGAATACCAGGTCTTTGCCTGCCAGCGGATGGTTGGCGTCCAAAGTCACGTGAGTCTCGGTAATTTTGGTGATTGAAACCACTATTTCCTGGCTTTCATCCTGGGTGACCTGCAATTGAGCTCCAATAACCGGTTTGAGGTTCGCTGGTGAATTCCAGCGGTTCCCGGTTAAGGGAATCGTCGAATATGGTCCCGTCCGTGAGTTTTCCCGTATAGTGAACTTTTACCGTATCTGCAGTTTTAGCGCCGGCCATGCGGCCTCCTTGGAATTTTTAAAGCGAATAAATAAAAAATTATCATAGTTTATGGTTGTTGTCTATAGTTATTTAAATTAAGTTGCTAAAGAACAAATTTAGCACTAAAATAATAACAAAATAAGGGGGTAAATTTGAGTTTTGAATACTTGCGTCAAATACCGAGCGCGAATGATATCTTAAACCTGATGCCTCTGCCTGAGCCTTTGAAGAAAATAAAAAAAGAAAGGGACCGCCAGATCATCGATGTTTTTAAGGGCAAAAGCGATAAGTTTATCCTGATCATCGGCCCTTGTTCAGCGGACGATGAGAATGCGGTCTGTGAATATGTCGGCCGGCTGGCTAAACTGCAGGATGAAGTCAAAGACAAATTAGTGCTGGTCCCCAGGGTCTATACCAACAAACCCCGGACCACCGGAGAAGGCTACAAGGGCATGATGCACCAGCCTGATCCTAAGGATAAGCCTAACATCGTCGAAGGGGTGAAGGCTTTACGCCGGATGCACCTGAGGCTTTTAAAAGAGTCCGGATTGACCTCGGCGGATGAGATGCTTTATCCGGATAATTATCCCTATCTTGAAGATATCTTAAGCTATGTCGCTGTGGGCGCGCGTTCCGTGGAGAACCAGCAGCATCGTTTGACGGTCAGCGGCCTGGATATTCCCGTGGGCATGAAAAACCCGACCGGCGGCGATCTGGGGGTCATGCTGAATTCCGTGCAAGCCGGCCAGGCCGGGCATGTTTTTATTTACCGCGGCTGGGAAGTGAAAACTTCGGGCAATCCCCTGGCTCACTGTATTTTAAGGGGGGCTGTGAATCAGCATGGTCAGTACATTCCCAATTACCATTACGAAGATATGATCCGGCTGGCAGAAATGTACCATAAAAGGCTTTTAGTTAATCCGGCGATAATCGTGGATACCAACCACGCGAATTCCGGCAAGAAATTCGAAGAGCAGCCGCGGATCGCCAAGGAAATTATGCGCAGCCTCAAGAATTCCCGCGTTTTGAAGAGTATGGTCAGGGGGCTTTTGATTGAAAGCTACCTGGTCGAAGGAGCCCAGGACCCGACCGGAAAGGTCTTCGGAAAATCGATCACCGACCCTTGCCTGGGTTGGGAAGATTCCCGGAAACTGGTCCTGCGTTTAGCCGAATACGTTTAGCCGATTTCTCAACTATAAAAGATCAAATATGCGAGTTTTGCGTTTAATCGCGGCCGTGGCATTAATCTTCTTACTGTTTGGTGTTTCTTACGCCCAGGAAGCCAGCGTTTCCACCGATAAATTTGTTTATCACTCCGGAGAAAAAATAAAAATTACCTTTAAGAATATTTCTTCGCAAAGCTTATTTTCGATAGGCGCCAGTTCTACCCCGGATTTCGCTATTTCTAACGTGGAAAGAAAGCTCTCCCAGTGGAGCTGGGATGCTTTTCGTTTGCATTGCGGTTGGCCGGACTGCGATATTGATTTTGATGCCCCGGGGGAGATAAAGCCCGGGAAAAGCGTGAGCTTTCAATGGCAGCCGAAGATTTATTTAAATAAAAAATATGTTGTCCCGCAGCCGGGTTTGTGGCGGATGACTTTTATCTATCAGATCAGGAAAGACGGAGACGCCAAGCATTGGATCTGGAAGACAATTAAATCCAATGAGTTTACCTTAGAATAATTAAAACAGGGAAAGGATTAGGTCTAATGAAGCATTTGCGTTGGAAAATCTGGTTGAGTTTGGGGCTTATCAGTTTATCCGCTGGGCTGTACTTTTTGCATTATTACTTTTTTCAGGATGCCCACCATATTTTTATTTACCTTTTAGGGGATATTGCTTTTATTCCTATCAATGTGCTGCTGGTGGTTTTGGTTTTGCATCAGATCATTACCAGTCACGAAAAGCAGGTTATGTTCAAAAAACTGAATATGGTCTTCGGAGCGTTCTTTAGCGAACTGGGCACGGAATTGTTTAAGGATTTTTCTTGTTTTGACTCCCGCCCCGAAGAATTAAAGCTGGAGCTGTTGGTCAAAAAAGAATGGACCCAGAAAAAATTTGCGGATTTAAAGAAAAAGCTTAAAAATCACCGGATCGAAGTTGATTCCAGAAAAGGCGATCTGTCCAAGCTGCGGAAATTGCTTGTTTCAAAAAGGGAATTTCTTTTGCGGCTCCTGGAAAATCCCAACCTGTTGGAGCATGAAGAATTCACGGGTTTATTGTGGGCGGTTTTTCATCTGTCCGAGGAGTTGTCTTTTCGCGGTCAGGTCAATAACCTTCCGCAAGCGGATTATGAGCATCTTTCCGGGGATATCAAACGCGCTTACATCCTTCTGGTAGGACAGTGGCTTTCCTATATGAAGCATTTGCATCGTGATTATCCGTTTCTTTTTTCCTTGGCCATGCGCACCAATCCTTTTGACCCGGAAGCTTGTGTAGTGATAAAATAAAGGAGGAAATTTGAGATATTTGAATATTATTCTTACGATCATCGCCGTGCTGGTTATCGGAGTTATCCTGAGGTTTAATTCTCTGGAGCAAACCGCAAAAAGTTTCAATGATAACTTTGAGTCGGTTGTGGGTTCTAATCAGGCGCTGATCAACGCCAATGCCCGCCTGGAAGCCGAAGTAACGAATTTAAGAAAAGAAGTTTCCGCGATCAAGGAAAGTTTTTCCAAAAAATAGACTATGAACTATTTGCTGATTTTTATTTTTTCGATTTTTATGTTCTTTGCGCAAACCGCTGTTTTTGCGGATACGACCATAAAGGCCGAAGTGGATAAGCCCGTGGTAACTATGGACGAATTGCTTACTTATAAGCTTACCGTGGCTTCCACGGAAAAAAACATCCCTTCTCCGAAGATCCCGGAGTTAAAAAGCTTTTCGATAGTCTCCCAGGCTCAATCTTCCACTGTCTCTTTTGTGCAAGGAGGAATGCAGACGGTCCTGGTTTTTGCTTTTATCCTTTTGCCCAAGGAAACCGGGAAAATAAAAATCGAGCCGGCGCAAGTTACGGTTGTGGGTAAAGTTTACTCTTCGCAAGCCTGCCAGATCGAGGTGAAGCAGGGTATTTCTAAAATCCAACCGGGCAAGAGATCAAAAATTCCTCTGCCTGAGGAACCTGCTGGGCAAGAAGAGCCAGGCCCGGAAATACCCGACTCCGGCCAACCGCAGTATAATATCTAAAGATAACTTATATGGAACGACTTCAAGATAAACCTGTTCGCTTCATCAAAGGCGTCGGCCCGAAGAAAGCTGAGGCT
>JAPLLS010000116.1 GCA_026387435.1 Candidatus Omnitrophota bacterium | reverse complement strand
TTGGATATGAATCTCTTCAGGATATCCTGAAATTTCAGGAGGATTTCGCCAAGAAATTCGGCATTGCCAAGGTTGAGCCGGAGTATCAGAAGATCGACCCAGCGCTTATGGATAAGGTTAAAAACCTGGCCATGAGCCGTTTGCAGGAGATTTATAAATTAGGTAAGAAAGAACAACGCGAAGAAGCTGTAGATAACCTTTGCAAAGAGCTGGAAACGACTTTAACCAGCGAAGGTTACGAAGCCGCAGACATCAAGAATGCTTTGGTGGAAGTGGAAGAGGCTGAGGTCAGAAGAAAGATCCTTAAAGATGGCCTTCGGGTCGACGGCAGGGCTTTTGACGAGATCCGGCCGATAACCAGCGAAGTTGCCGTTCTTCCCCGCACCCACGGATCCGCGCTTTTTACCCGCGGCCAAACCCAGAGCCTTGCGGTTACCACATTGGGAACCGGAGATGACGAGCAGATGGTCGAAGCTTTGGAAGGCAAGAAATACAAGACTTTTATGCTTCATTACAGTTTTCCTCCCTTTAGCGTAGGTGAAACCGGGCCGATGAGAGGCCCAGGGCGCCGGGAGATCGGCCATGGTTCTTTGGCCGAAAAAGCGCTCTCAGCTGTTATGCCTACCAAAGACGTGTTTCCTTATACGGTGCGCGTGGTTTCCGAGATTCTGGAATCCAACGGTTCATCTAGTATGGCTACTGTCTGCGCTTCCAGCCTTTCCTTAATGGATGCCGGGGTGCCGATCAAAGAACCGGTCTCAGGCATTGCCATGGGGCTGATCAAGGGGAAAGACAAGGCGGTAATCCTGACGGATATTGCCGGAGTGGAAGACCATTTCGGGGATATGGATTTTAAAGTCGCGGGAACCAAGAACGGCGTTACCGCGGTGCAGATGGATTTGAAGATCGACGGAATCGGCCTGGATCTGTTGAAAGATTGCCTCACCCATGCCAAAAAGGCCAGGCTTTTCATTTTAAATAAAATGGTCCAGGTCTTGGATAAACCGCGTGCGGAAATGTCGTCTTACGCGCCCCGGATCGAAAAGATCATGATCAATACCGAGAAGATCGGCGCGGTCATCGGCCCCGGCGGGAAAATGATCAAGTCTATAATCGCGGCGACCGGCGCTACTATCGATATCTCGGATGACGGGACCGTTCTGGTCGCTTCCAATGACCCGGCTAAATCCCAGGCCGCGATCTCGATGATCAAGGCGCTTACCGAGGAAGTGGAAGTGGGCCGGGTTTATAACGGAAAAGTCAAGAAAGTAACCAACTTCGGTGCTTTCTGCGAGATCGCTCCGGGAAAAGAAGGGTTGGTCCACGTTTCCGAGCTTTCGGCTACTTTCATTAAGGACGTTGCTTCCGTGGTCAAGGTCGGTGACGAGTTCAAGGTCAAGGTTATCAGTGTCGATGAACTGGGCAGAGTCAACCTGAGTAAGAAGCGAGCCGAAGAAAAACCCAAAAGTGAAAGCTAAAAGAATCAATGAGTTTAAAGGCGTCCTTGTAGTCGCTATAGGCCTCATCGTTCTAGCAAGCCTGGTTTCTTTTGACCGCAACGATATCGGATTTTACTCTTCCAGCCCCAATATTCCCCCTCATAACTGGATAAGCTCTTTCGGCGCTTATTTAGCTTTCTTACTTTTATACCTTTTCGGCTGGTCAAGCATAGTCATTCCGCTTTTCCTGCTCTGGTTCGGGGTGAAGTTTTTTATCAACGAGCCTCCGGACCTGCGCTGGCCGCGCCTGCTGGGTTTGTTATTGCTGGTTCTTTCCGCCGCGTCTTTGGTCGGGTTGATTTTACTGGATGCTCAGTCCGTAGCTTTCGACCGCGCCGGCTTCTTTGGTTTTCATATTGCCAAGACTATCAGCGCTTATTTCGGCCGGCTGGGCGGATTCATACTTTTTATCACCTTGATCCTCTTGTCTTTAGGATTGGTTACCGAAATTTTAATTTCTACGTTTCTCCGTAATGGCTGCAGTAAACTACAGTTTTGTTTGTTCCCCATCTTCCAGAAAAAAGAAAAGAAAGCCGCTCCGGCGGTAAGAGGCCTCGGCCAGGCTGAGAGCCACGGTAAAGAGAATAAGCTAAAAACAAAAATAAATTCCTTGAAGAATGCACAAGAAGAAGAAATTGAACCGGTTGCCCGGCCGCTGTTTACCGGAAAACCCAAGGTAAGAATAAAAGAAGACGCCCCGCTGGAAGCGGCCGGGGCTGAACCTAAGCCGCAGCAGCCGCTTAAGATCGGCGATTACCATCTTCCGAGCCTGGATCTGTTGGATTCTCCTCCGCCTCTGGAAGCCAGGCAGATCAAGGAAGACCTTACTCATAACGCCCGTATTTTGGAAGAAACCCTGGACGATTTCGGCATTAGCGTCAAGATCACCGACATCGAGCGCGGCCCGATAATTACCCGCTATGAACTTGAACCTGCCCCGGGAGTCAAGGTCAACCGGATAGTCACTTTAG
>JAPLLS010000124.1 GCA_026387435.1 Candidatus Omnitrophota bacterium | reverse complement strand
CACGCGCCTTTGGCGATCAAGGGCTGCGGCATTTCCGCGGTCATCGCTCCGAGTTTTGCCGCGATATTTTACCGCAATGCCATAAATATCGGACTGCCGTTTTTAGAGTCGAACGATGTCGATAAAATCGATGATGGTAACGAATTAGAGATCGATTTGGCCGCGGGAGTAATTAAGGATCTAACAAAAAATCAGACGTATAAAACCCAGGCTTTTCCGGAATTCCTCCAGCAACTGGTGAAAAAGGGCGGGCTGATGAATTATATCAGAGGGAAAAAATAATGTTGTGGTTCCTGGTTTTGGGCGCGGTCATCGTGATGCAGATTATTATCGGGGTATACGAAGGATGGAAAAGGTCATTGAAATTATTTGGCATCTTCTTCGCAGTAATCCTGATTATCGGGATCATCGCCGCTGGTTTCAAGATCGATCCGAACATGAGCAGACTTGTCTGGGTTATTGCCTGGGGCGTATATCTTTTTTGGCTGATCATTTATTGCCTGACCAATGGGTATATCAATAAATTCTAACCGTACAGAAGGAGATGATAATGTATAAGATAGCGATTATACCCGGAGATGGAACGGGGCCTGAGGTAGTCCGTGAAGGAGTGAAGGTTATTGAGGCCGCATCGCGTAAATTTGGGTTCAAATACGAATCTAAGACTTTTGATTTCGGCGGGGAGAGGTATCTTAAGACCGAAAAGACCATCGAAGAAAAAGATATCGAGGAATTAAGGAAATATTCGGCGATATTCCTGGGAGCGATCGGCCATCCGGATGTCAAGCCCGGCATACTGGAAACCGGCATTCTTTTAAAGCTGCGATTTTCTTTGGATCAGTATATTAACCTGCGGCCGGTAAAACTTTATAGTGCTGATTTTTGCCCGCTTAAAAACAAGAAACCCGAAGATATCGATTTTGTGGTCGTCCGCGAGAATTCCGAAGGCTTATATAAAGGAATGGGCGAATTCAAGGATAAAGGGACTAAAAACGAAGTAGCGCTCCAGATCTCTTATAATACCCGCAAAGGCGTGGAGCGCTGTATTCGTTACGCTTTCGAGTGCTGCAAAAAACGCAATAAAAAGAACAAGTTGACACTTTGCGGCAAAACCAATGTTTTGACTTATGCCTGGGATCTCTGGGAAAGGACTTTTTATGAGGTGGCCAAGGAATATCCGGGTATTACCACTGATTACGTCCATGTTGACGCTGCCACCATGTGGTTCGTCAAGAATCCCGAGTGGTTCGACGTTATCGTCACCGACAATTTATTCGGGGATATCATTACCGACCTGGGAGCGATGATCCAGGGAGGAATGGGTATTGCCGCCGGCGGCAACATTAATCCTGAAGGGGTATCTATGTTCGAGCCGATCGGAGGATCCGCTCCCAAATATACCGGAAAGAACGTGATCAATCCTTTAGCGGCGATCTGCGCCGCGGGGATGATGCTTGAGAACCTGAGCGAGATCAAAGCGGCTAAGGCTATTGAGAGCGCGGTGATCAAAGTATCGACTGCCAAGTTAAAATCGTTAGCCGCGGGAAAGATGGGATATTCTACCCAGGAAGTCGGTGATCTGGTAGTTAAAAATCTTTAAAAAATCAGGGGACGTTTCCATGAGAAAGAAAACAAAATATAATGTGGCGGTGGTCGGTGTAGGCGCGGTAGGGATTGAGATGCTGCGTTGTTTAAAGGATCGTAAATTTCCCGTAGCCGAGCTTCGGGTCCTGGCGAGGTCAGCCAGAGAAATCGATGTCGACGGCCAGAAATACCAGGTGCAGGCGATCTCTGCCGAGGCATTCGAGAAGATCGATATCGCTTTATTTGCCGGGACTGAAGGGGAAAAAGGCGCGGCTGTCCAGTTTGCGCCGGAAGCGGTCAAGCGCGGGGCAATAGTTATCGATAACGGCGCGGATTTCCGCATGGATCCTGATGTGCCGCTGGTTGTTCCGGAGGTAAACGCCAAGAAGATCAAAAAGAATAAAGGCATTATCGCCAATCCTAACTGCTCGACCATCCAGATGGTAGTAGCTCTCGCGCCGATCCGCAAAGCAATAGGTTTAAAGAGAGTCATAGTTACTACCCTGCAAGCTTCTTCCGGGGCCGGCAAGGCTGCGGTTGACCAGCTCAAAGAAGAATTAAAGATTATCGCCTCCGGAGATTACCAAAATATCCAGGCTGATCTGGCTAACAAGGTTATGCCTCAACAGTTGGCGTATAACGTTTTTCCCCAGATCGGCGGATTCTCTGACAATGACTTTACCACTGAAGAATGGAAACTGGTCAAAGAAACCCACAAGATCCTGGGCGATGATAAGATCAAGGTCTCCGCAACCACGGTAAGAGTTCCAGTCAGAACCGGACATTCCGAAGCTGTCTACATCGAGACCAAGAAACCCATCGAGCCTGATGCGCTCAAGAAACTCCTGGCTGAATCTCCGGGGATCATCGTCATTGACGACCCTAAGCGGGGTTTGTATCCTATGCCCAAAGACGTCGAGGGTAAGACCGAAACTTATGTCGGCCGGATCCGTAAAGATCCTTATGTCAAGAACGGTTTTTGGTTCTGGGTGGTCGCGGATAACCTCTTAAAAGGCGCAGCTTCCAACGCGGTCCAGATCGCCGAAGAATTGATTCGCTAAAACGTCTCCCAGTTTTCTCTCCATGAGAAATATCAAACTGACCCTTCAATACGACGGCACCGATTATTTCGGCTGGCAGCGCCAGAAGAATACCCATCAAACCATCGCCGAGATCATCGAGAATGTTTTAAACAAGATCCTGCAGGGGAAGTTCAAGCTTATTGCCGCAGGAAGGACTGATACCGGGGTGCACGCCAAAGGGCAGGTGGCTAATTTTATTACCGGCTCAAAAATGAGCCTTACCCGGCTTCGTCAATCGCTCAACGCGCTTTTGCCCAAAGATATCCGGGTGATCAAAGTCGAGCAAGCTCCCGCGGATTTTCACTCCCGTTACAGCGCCAAAGCCAAAACTTACCGCTATACCATTCTCAATTCTTATTCTTCGGATGTGTTCTTGCGCCGCTACGTTTGTCATTATCCGCTTTCCCGTCTGGATGTGCAGGCAATGCGCAAAGCCGGCACCATTTTGGTCGGTAATCATGATTTTTTATCATTTAAGCGCACGGACAAAAAGACCAGGTCTACGGTGCGTGACCTTAAAGAGATCAAGATCACTAAAAAAGGCAAGTTTATCTATATCGATGTCACCGCTAACAGTTTCCTGTATCACATGGTCCGCAATATCGCCGGCACGCTTATCGAGATCGGCAAAGGAAGTTTTCCGCCTGAAAACCTCAAGAATATCCTCAAAGCTAAAGACAGAAGAACAGCCGGCCCAACCGCGCCCGCTTGCGGTCTTTGCCTGATGAAGGTAAAATACTGAATCTAGTTCGTTTTTGCTTGTTTTTTGCGTCGTATCGTATATAATAAAAATATGTTTACATTTATGGAACCTTATTTAATGGCTTTTATCGCGCTTTTCGTGGCTGTGGATGCTATCGGCAACGTGCCCATATTTATCTCTTTCGTAGAGGGTACGACTAAGAAGCAGCGTAACAAGATCGTGCGGGATTCGGTAACCACGGCTACTGTCCTGGCAATCGTATTTATGTTTGTCGGCAAAGTAGTGCTGCGGTTTATTGGGGTTACAATCCCTGATTTCCAGATCGCCGGAGGCACGCTTTTGTTTTTTATCGCCCTGAGGCTGCTTATGCCTGCTTCTTCCAAGGAGCTGGGAGGGGATAGCCATGACCGGGATTTGGGGGTTTTCCCTTTAGGCACGCCGTTAATTACCGGCCCGGCGGTTTTGACCACTACACTTATGATGGTCGACGCTTACAGAATAGCTCCGACCTTTGTGGCTTTGTTCGCGAACATGTTGATCGTCTGGATCACTTTGGCTAAGGCGGATAGCCTGTTGAAATGGATGGGGCCCGGAGGCATGCGGGCCATCGCTAAGATCATGTATATTCTGCTGGCTGCTATCGGGGTGATGATGGTTAGAAAAGGCCTCGTGGCGATCATAACCGGCACATCATAGTCTTTAAACTTAATAATAATTGTCAGAAAACGTTTTAACCTTCATTATGGCGGGCGGCAAGGGAGAGAGGCTTTGGCCTCTGACCAAGGACCGCACTAAGCCGGCAGTTCCCTTTGGGGGGATCTACCGCATTGTGGATTTTGCTTTGAGCAACTGCATTAATTCCTCCTTGCGCAAAGTTTATGTGCTTACCCAGTATAAATCCGCCTCGCTTCAAAGGCACATCCGTTTGGGCTGGAATATCCTTTCTTCGGAATTGAACGAATACATCGAGCTTCTTCCGGCGCAGCAGCGGGTCAGGGAGACTTGGTATTTGGGAACCGCCGACGCGATCTTTCAGAATCTTAATACTTTGGAGATCGACCAGCCGGACGACGTGGTTGTTCTTTCCGGAGACCATGTCTACAAGATGGATTATTCGGCGATGATCAATTTCCACCGCCAGCTTGATGCGGATGTGACTGTGGGGGTGGTGGAAGTGGATAAGGTTAATTCTGTCCATTTCGGGGTGGTGGAAGTGGATAAAAAAGGCCGGGTCCGGGATTTCCAGGAAAAGCCTCAGGTTCCCCGGACCATCCCGGATAAGCCGGATAAGATCTACGCCTCCATGGGCATCTATGTTTTCAAGAACAGCGCCCTGGTAAAACAGCTGCATCTTGACGCGGAGAACGCTAAATCGTCACACGATTTCGGCAAGGATATCATCCCTAAGATGGTCAGGGACGGGCTGAAGGTTGTTTCTTATAATTTTATCGATAAGAACAACAAAGAAGCGATGTACTGGAGGGATATCGGGACCATTGAAGCTTATTACGAGGCCAACATGGACCTGATCCAGGTCAACCCGGTCTTCAATCTCTATGACCGGGAATGGCCGATCAGGACTTACCAGGAGCAGTTTCCTCCGGCTAAAACGGTTTTTGCCGGAGAGGAGATCACCGGCCGCGTAGGTCTGGCTTTGGATTCTCTGGTTTCCGGAGGCTGCATCATCAGCGGCGGCCAGGTCAAACGTTCGATCCTGTCTCCCAATGTCAGGATCAACAGTTATTCTACGGTCAACGATTCGATACTGATGGAAGGGGTCAACGTCGGCCGGTACGCCAAGATCAAAAGGTCGATCGTCGATAAAGATGTGAACATTCCTCCGGGAACGGTTATCGGTTATGACCTGGAAGAAGATAAAAAAAGGTTTTTTGTTACTGAGTCCGGGATCGTGGTGGTGGCTAAGAAAACCGAGATAAGGGAGTAATCCTATGAAAAATTATAAAATAAGAAAAGGCCGGATCAACGACATCAAGCAGATCCAAAGCTTGATCAATTTTTACGGCCGCCAGGGCTTGATGATCTCGCGCTCTTTAAACGAGCTTTATGAGAATATTCGGGATTTCTGGGTTTGCGAATCCAGGGGCAGGATCCTTGGCTGTTCGGCGGTGCATATCTCCTGGGAAAACCTGGTGGAGATCAAGTCCGTGGCCGTGGATAAGAGCGCTGTGCATAAGGGCATGGGAAGCGAATTACTCAAAGCTTGCCTGGCCGAGGCCAAGCAGTTGGGAGCGAAAAAAGTATTTGTTTTGACCTATATCCCCGAATTTTTCCGCAGATTCGGATTTAGAAAAATAGCGCACGCCAGCCTTCCGCATAAGATCTGGGCAGAATGCATCAACTGCCCGAAATTCCCTGATTGCGAGGAGATCGCGCTCATAAAAATTATTGCAAAATAAGGGAATTTCGGTATAATAAGGCTTTGCCTATTCTGGCAGGCGTATAAGTAGTATATTTTCCTCGCGTAAACGGTCGCAGATTTCTCTGGAAATCTACTTCCACGCTCGGGATAAATTCGCGCTTATAAGTTGATGTCGCTTAGCGTATCAGGTGGATTGCTCCACAACTTATGCGCTCATTTAAGGAGGTTTTAATGGATTATTTATTGACCGATGAACAGAAAATGATCAAGGAGCTGGCGCACAAGATCGCCGAAGAAAAGATCCGGCCGGTGGCGGCTAAATACGATAAGAGTGAGGAGTTCCCCTGGGAAGTCCTGAAGGTCATCGCGGCTTCGGATTTGTTCGGATTGTTCATTCCCGAAGAATACGGCGGGATGGGCGTGAGCGTGACCAACTTATGCCTGGCTACCGAAGAATTATCCCGGGCTTGCGGCGGCATTGCTGTTTGCTTTCATCACTAACGGCGGAGACGCTGAAACTTATACCGTGGTGGCCATGACCAATAAAACTAAAGGTGCCCGGGGCGCTTCCGCGTTCATCCTGGAAAAGGGCATGAAAGGTTTTACCTTCGGCAAAAAAGAGGATAAGCTGGGTATTCGGGCTTCATCGACAATGGAACTGATCTTCATCGACTGCAAAGTTCCCGCGGAGAATCTTCTGGCTAAAGAAGGTATGGGGTTTATCGTGACCATGCGCACTTTTGACATGTCCCGGCCGGGTGTGGCTGCCCAGGCTCTGGGAATTGCCCAGGGAGCGCTGGAGTTAGCCGTTAAATATTCCAGGCAGAGAGTCCAATTCGGAAAGTCAATTTCCAGTTTTCAGGGGATCCAATGGATGCTGGCGGATATGGCTACCGAACTGGAAGCTGCCCGGGCTTTGGTCTATGCCTGCGCGCGGGAAGTCGATGCCGGAGTAAAAGACGTGTCCCGCGATTCGGCCATGGCCAAGTTATTCGCTTCCGACGTGGCTTTCAAGATCTGCGATCAGGCTTTGCAGATCCACGGCGGATACGGTTACATGAAAGATTACCCGATCGAAAAATATTTGCGTGATGCCAAGATCACCCAGATTTACGAAGGGACCAATCAGATCCAAAGGAATATTATCGGCCTGCAGTTGATCAAGGATTTGGCCAAATAAAGGAGAGCGTCGATGGAGAATATTGAGGAGAAGAGGAGGTTCCCGCGGTTCAATTTGCTGGTTGATGTTGCGGTCACTAAACGCGCTTCTTCCGAGGCCGAGAAGGTTCTTTCCAGCAAGAATATCAGCCAGGGCGGAGTCTGCATCATATATTATCAGCAGCCGACCATGGGGGAGCTTGTGGATTTGAAGATCCGCTTGCCCGGGATCAAAGATGAGGTCAAGGCGATGGGCAAGGTAGTCTGGATCAAGGAAATTTCCATCGGTGCTCAGCAAAAGACCAAGAGATTCGAAGTGGGGCTGGAATTTGTCGGACTTAACGACTCTACTTTCGAGATGATCAATAGATACCTTTATAATAACCAGAGTTAGAGATGAATATAATAGTTTGCATTAAACAAATTCCCGAGACAACCGAAGTCAGGATAAACCCCGAGACTAATACTCTTATCCGCGAAGGGGTAAAATCCATTATCAATCCTTTTGACA
>JAPLLS010000056.1 GCA_026387435.1 Candidatus Omnitrophota bacterium | reverse complement strand
AAGCCTCGGGACTGGATAGCAACCAGGTCAAAGATTTTCTTTTTGAACTGGGTAAGAGACGGCGCAAAGAGAAGAATGTTTATTATTACCGTAAATTCCGCGAAGAGTTTTCCGGAGTCTGGGATGAATTCATTGCCGATTTCTTCAAGAATGTGGGCTTTGTTCCGTTATATGAACTGGCGGTCAGCATTATCGGCAGGTTCAAGATCCTGCAGAATTTCCCGGAATACCAGGGTTTTTTCATGCGTCTTCTGGAACTGATCAACGAGCAGGAAGAGGAACACTCCACTGTCGGGGAATTCCTGGATTTTTTCGACCAGGCCCGGGATGAAGACTTGTACGTGAATATCTCCGAAGTTAATTCAGTCCGGGTTTTAACCATCCATAAATCAAAAGGTCTGGAATTCCGGGCAGTGATCACTCCCAACCTTACCCTGGATATAGACATTAAAACCAATATCGTTTATCCGGAAGAGAATTTTTTAAGCCTTTTGCGGCTGAAAAAAGAATATGTCAAATTTTCCCCTTCCCTGGAAAGGATCTACCGCCGGGAATTCATCAAAGCATTCATAGACGAATTGAACAATATTTATGTGGCTTTTACCCGGGCCAGGGATGAACTTTATGTTTTTGTCCCCCTTAAAAACGGGAACAAGTTCAATTACGCCCAGTTACTTTTCAATTCCCTGGATTATATTGGCGGCAGCTTTTCCGACAATGCCGAAACCGGGAAAACACAATCTTCAAATCTCGATATTTTTAATATTCCTCCCGTCCAATACCGGGACTGGATCCCGTTCTTAAAAGAAGAGTTCGTCTCGCTTGATATCCTGGAAAACAGGCAGATTCTGCTTCAGGGAGAAGCTTTACATCTGGTTTTATCCTTCCTGGGAAATCTCAAGGGGAAAAATATCGATTCAACTGTCGATGAGGCTATAGATAAAGCCATGTGGAAATTGCCTCTTCGCACCGATAGCCAGAAGTTAAAAGCTCTGGTCAGGCAGTTTTTAGACAGATCTAGCTGGGCACGATTTTTCTTTATTGATCATGGATCGGTCTTCCAGGAGAAGGAATTCGTCAACAACCTTGGCCAGACTAAAAGGATCGACCGGCTGGTAGTAAAAGAGGAAGAGATCCTGGTTTGTGATTACAAGAGTTCTCCGGATCTTAAAGAAAAATTCCTGCCCCAAATGCTTGAATATACCGGTATTTTAAAGGAAGTTTATCCGGGAGCCCGCGTAAAAGGGTATATTCTATATTTTGACCGGCCGGATATAGAGGAGATAAATGGATAAGATCATAAATCTCGGCTTCCAAGAGAATTTTATCCAGGGGCTGGCAAATTTGATCGAAAAAGATTATATCGCAAAAGGAGTGGACCTGGACCGCCTCGCTTTTGTCTTCGGAGGCCGGAGGCCCGAGTTGTTCCTAAAAAGAGAACTGGCGGCAAGGATCAAAAAAGGGTTTGTTTCACCCTCATTTTTTTCCATGGATGACTTCATCGATTTTATTTTATCCGCAAACCAGGGGTTTTTAAAGATCAACGACCTGGAAGCCGCTTATGTGTTGTATTGTAAAGCCCGTGAAAAAGCCCCTCAGGTCTTAAAAGGTAAAGACTCTTTCTCGACCTTTCTTCCCTGGGCCAGGGAGATACTGGCTTTTATCGAACAGCTTGATCTGGAAGACATCGAATTAAAGTCCCTTAAAACCGTAGAGTTGAACGCCGCGATCGGCTTTGACGTTCCGGAAAGCATCAATGCGCTTCTGGCTAACGTCATCAGCCTTCGCCGCGATTTTCATCGGGAATTAAAAGATAAAAAAACTTATACCCGGGGAATGCGCTATTTAGCGGCTGCGGGTTTGGCCGATAAATTGAAACTTCCCGGATTTGATAAAATAATTTTTTGTAATCCGTTTTATTTGCAGGGCAGCGAAAAAAAGATCGTCACCGGACTTTATAGAAATGACCAGGCTGTTCTTGTTTTTCAAGGTGATAGCGAAAAATTTTCGGTTCTAAAAGATCTGGAGAAGGCATTCGGATGCGAAATAAGGGGATCCAGCTCCGGGGAAGCCAAATACAAGCTTTCTCTTTACTCCTGTTTCGATTCCCAGTCCCAGGCTGGGACAGTCAGGCAGATCATGCGAAACATTAAAGAGCCCGGGGAAACCGTTATTGTTTTGCCCCAACCGCAGAATATCATTACCCTGCTTTCCGAGA
>JAPLLS010000087.1 GCA_026387435.1 Candidatus Omnitrophota bacterium | reverse complement strand
GGCGTAGTGGAGCGGGGAACGGTTGATCTGGCCAAAGAGCTCGTCCGGCTCGGCCATAAAGCGGTAGTTGTTTCCAACGGCGGCGATCTGGTCCCTGATATCGAAGCTGCCGGGGTAATCCATTACCATCTGCCGGTGCACCACAAGTCGATAATCAACATTATCCGCATGATCCCAAAGCTTGCCGAGATAATCAGGAAAGAAGAAATAGATGTGGTCCACGCCCGTTCCAGGATGCCGGCGTGGGTGGCATTCTTTGCCTGCCGAAAAACCAAGACCGCATTCGTGACCACCTGCCACGGTTATTACAAAAAACACCTTTTCAGTTTTGTTATGGGTTGGGCTAAGCGGGTGATCGTTCCCAGCAATGTCATTGCCCGGCATATGATCGAGGATTTTAAAGTGCCCCACGACCGGATCAGGTTTATCCCCCGCAGCGTGGATTTGGATAAATTCAAATACCTAAGCCCCGATAAAAGAGCCGGCAAGATCTTTAATGTGGGCATTATCGGCAGACTTACTCCCATCAAAGGCCATTTGTATTTTATCAAAGCCATGGCCAAAGTTGCCCGGGTCCACCCTAAGCTCAAGATTTGGATCGTCGGCGACGCGCCCAGTTCTAAAGACGCTTATAAGGAACAAATGCGGATTTTAGTTAAAAGGATGGGTTTAGAGGAGTGCACGGACTTTTTAGGCACCCAGAAAGATGTGCCGGGTATTTTAGCGCATCTTAACTGTCTGGTTTTAGCTACTACCACTCAGGAGGCGTTTGGCCGGGTGATCGTGGAGGCCCAGGCCTGCGGAGTGCCGGTAGTGGCCACTGCGGTAGGAGGGGTGATCGATATAATTGAAAACGGCCATACCGGGTTGATCGTTCCTCCGGCGGACCCTCAGGCGATGGCCGAGGCCATAATCAAGATCATTAATGACAAGGATCTCGCGCTCAGGTTGGCCCAGGACGCCTATAAGAAGGTCCAGGATAAATACTCGGTAAAACTGATGGTGGAGAAGACCATCGCGGTCTACAAAGAAGCTTGCGAAAAATTTAAGATCCTGATTATTAAATTCAGTTCCCTGGGAGATATAATCCTGGCTACCGCGGGATTGCGGGCAATCCGGGAAAAATTCAAAAGAGATAATTACCGGATCAGTTTTCTGGTCGGCCAGGAATTCAAGGAAGTGCTTTTGCGCTCTCCGCATATCGACGAATTGCTGGTTTGCGATTTCAAGAGCAGGGACCAGGGGCTGGGAGGATTCTTGAAGATGGCCAAGTCTTTAAGGGGCAGGTATTTTGATATGGTCATCGACCTGCAAAATAACCGCCGCAGCCACCTCCTTGCGGCAATGACTTTGGCGCTTGACCGTTTTGGTTACGAAAACAAGAAATTCGCCTCGCTATTGAATCACCGGGTCAAGGACAAGAAAGAGGCTATCGGTCCGGTAGCTCACCAGTTTAATCTCTTGAACCTTTTGGGCATTAAACTTGCCGACCATTATCTGGAGATGTTCCCTCGCCGGGAGGATGAAAAATACGTGGAGGATTTCCTGGGCCAGCAGTGGCTGTCCGTTAATCAGAAGCTCGTGGGCATAAATATCGGGGCGAGCAAAAGATGGAAAACTAAAGTCTGGCCGATCCGGCAATTAGCCCGTTTCTGCGAACTTTTGGCTAGCCGGGATATCCGGGTGGTGGTGACCGGTAACAGCGATGACTCTAAAAGGGCGGCTGAACTTATCAAAAGCCTGCCCAAGATCAAGATTATTGACGGGTGCGGAAAATTCAGCATTAACCAATTGGCGGCTTTGATCAAAAAATGCAGCGTTTATATTTCGGCGGATTCCGCTCCTTTGCATGTGGCGGCGGCGATGAAAACCCCGTTTGTGGCTTTATTCGGGCCGACCGACCCCGGACGTCATCTTCCGCCGGCCAAGAATTACGCGGTAATCGCAAAAACCCTTAGTTGCGCGCCATGTTATAAATCCAAGTGCCGTAAACCTAAATGCATGGAGTCTATTTCCGCCGAAGAGGTCCTGGGGGCGGTCGATAAGCTGTTAAACAAATAGTCACAAAGTCCCCTGCCTGTCGGCAGGCAGGTAAGGTCACAGGTAAAAGTTTTTACGTGTGACATGTGACTTGTGACGTGAGACCTTGACTATGAATATTCTATTTATCACCAATCACCTGAACGTGGGAGGGATCACCAGCTATGTTTTTTCTTTAAGCCGGGGGTTGAAAAAGCTAGGCCATAACGTCTATTTGGCTTCCAGCGGAGGAGATTACCTTACCCGTTTTACCGAAGAGGGAATAATTTTTATTCCCGTGCCGATCAGGACTAAATCCGAGATCAATGTTTTCAAGATCGGGCTCAGCTTTTTAAGGTTGCTTAAAGATATCCGGGAAAAAGACATTCAAATCGTGCATACAAATTCCCGGGTTACCCAGGTCCTGGGGCATTTGCTTAAAAAGAAGACCGGGATAATCCATGTGACTACCTGGCACGGGTTTTTCCAGCGCCGTTGGTTCCGCAGGATATTTCCCTGCTGGGCGGATAAAACTATCGCTATAAGCGAGCAAGTTATGGCGCATCTTTTAAGCGAATTTGAAGCGGGCGTTAAAAATGTAAAACTTGTTTATAACGGCATTGATCTGGAAAAAGTGAAACTTAAAGGTCCGGTAAATCGCAGCGAACTAAAATCCAGGTTTGGGCTTAAAGACGGGCCGGTGGTGGGTATCGTTGCCCGGCTTTCCGATGTCAAAGGGCATGTTTACTTGATCCGGGCGATGGAAAAAGTGCTAAAGAAATCTTGCGATGCCCAGCTTTTGATCGTGGGCGAAGGCAAGATGGAAAAAGAGCTTTTGGCGCTGGCTGAGGAGTTAAAAATCGGAAAAAGTGTAGTCTTTATCCCGCGGTCTAATAACATCGCCGAGCTTTATTATATTATGGACGTATTCGTGATGCCTTCCCTGAAAGAGGGTCTGGGGCTGGGCCTTATGGAAGCCATGGCCGGAGCAAAAGCGGTGGTCGGTTCGGCCGTAGGAGGGATCAAGAACTTGATCCAGGACAGGCAGACCGGACTTTTGGTCGGCCCCCGGGACATTGAGGGATTAAGCCGAGCTATCCTGGAACTGCTTAATGATCCTGCGGCTGCCGCGATCATGGGCAATAATGCCCGGATATTCATTAGCCAGAATTTTTCCTTAGAAAAAATGCTCAGCCAAACACAGGAGGTTTACCGGGAATGTTTAAACACAAGAAACTAATAATTCTGTCTGTGTTTACGCTTGCGATAGCTGGTTCGGTTGTGTTTATCAGTTCCCAATATGCGCTGCCGATCCTGATGTACCACTCGGTGGATAAGGTTGTCCCTAAGGACAATGTTCTAACAGTTTCAGTGGATACTTTTGAGAAACAAATGGCTTTTTTCAAGAAGAATCATTACCAGGTTTTAGCTCTGGATTCAGTCGCGGACTATGTCAGCAAAGAAAAGAAAGTTCCTTCCCGCGCGGTCGTGCTTACTTTTGACGACGGCAACGAGGATAATTATACTTACGCGTTCCCGATTCTTAAGAAATACGATTTCCCGGCTACGATATTTGTTATTGTTTCGGAGGTGGGAAAGCCGGGCAGGCTCAGTTGGGGCCAGATCAGGCAAATGCGCTCTTCGGGGCTGGTCAGTTTCGGAAGCCATACCTTGACCCATCCTTTTCTGCCCCAGATCGAATCAGACCAGTTGTTGAAAAATGAAATTCGCGGCTCCAAGAACGAGCTGGAAAAAGTATTAGATACTTCTGTGGATACTTTTTGTTATCCTATGGGAAGATTCGATCCCAGGGTTGAGGCTGCGGTAAAAGATTCCGGTTATAAGCTCGCCGTGGCTACTAATCCCGGATATAAATTTTCCAGCCAAGACATTTTCGCTGTAAAACGGCTGAGGATCTCCGAAAACACTAGGAATATGTTTATTTTCTGGTTCGAGACCAGCGGCTACTATAATTTTATCCGGGAAATCCGGCAGCATAGGAAAGAAAGGTGAAAGACCTGGAAAAAATACTCATTTTTAACGTCAACTGGCTGGGCGATGTTTTGTTTTCCACGGCCACGATCAGGAATATCCGCTCGAATTATCCGGATGCTTTTATCGCCTGTATCATTCCTCCCCGTGCACAGCCGGTTCTCGAAGGCAATATTTATTTGGATGAAATAATTATTTTTGACGAAAAGCTCAAGCATAAGAATCCCTGGCAGAAACTTCAATTCGTAAATTATCTGCGTAAAAAGAAATTCGATAAGGTGTTTCTTTTGCATCGTTCGATGAGCCGGGCTTTGATCGCCTGGCTGGCCGGAATTCCGCAGAGGATCGGTTATTACACTCCTAAACGTGGGTTTCTTCTGACCCAAGCTTTAACCGCTCCTAAGGTGGAAGCCGTGCACAGGATAGATTATTATCTTAATATCATTAAGGGTGCGGGATTAGCGGTTTCCGACCGGCATACCGATTTTTTCGTCAAACAAGAAGATATCAGCGTAGTGGAAGATTTTTTAGTCAATAATTCCATCTCCGAGGATGATTTTATCGCCGGCTTGAACCCCGGCGGGAATTGGGGGCCTAAGCGCTGGCCGCCGGAGAACTTTGCCGCTCTGGCCGATAAGCTGGCGGATGAGCTCAAAGCCAAGATCATTATTACCGGTTCGGAAAAAGATATTGACCTGGCTGAAGATATCCGTCAGGAAATGCGCCACGGCGCGGTGCTGGCTTGCGGCAAGCTTACCATCAAGCAGTTCGCGGTTCTGGCCAGCATCCTGAATATTTTCGTCAGCGCCGACTCCGGGCCGATGCATATAGCTAACGCGGTAGGCTCGAGAAAGATCTTCGCTTTGTTCGGCCCCACCGATCCCAAATTGACCGGGCCGTATCCTGCGGAAAACGTGGTAATCATCAAAAAAGACTTATCCTGCCGGATCCCCTGTTATAAAGTCGAATGTCCGAATAATCTTTGCATGAAAAAGATCACTCCTGAAGACGTGATGGCCGAAGTCCGCAGAGCCTTTAAAACGAAAAATGCCCAGATCAAATAAAATCCTTTTTATCACTCTTACCAATATCGGCGACGCGATCCTGACTTTGCCGGTCGTTGATGAGCTTAGGTCCTATTTTCCGCAGGCCGAGATCACAGTTTTGACCGGGCCGCGGCCTTCGGAGCTTTTTGAGGACAATCCGTATATCAAAAGAGTGATTATTTATGATAAGTATTCTTTTTTGTCCAGGAAAATAGGCTTGTTGCGCCTTCTTCAGAATGAAAAGTTTGATGTAGTGGTGGATCTGCGCAATAGCTTATTCGGGTTATTCTTACGGGCAGCTTATAAAACTTCAGCGTTTTTGAGGGTTCCGGCGAAAGTCAAACATATGCGCGACCGCCACCTTTATAAAATAAGAGATATCGGCAATGTTTTGGGTTTAGTAAAAACCGATATCCTCCACCGGTCTTTAGCGCAGTATCAAACGGATACCATTTATATCGAGAACATTTTAAAAGAAAACAGGATTTTTTCTGATGAAAAGATCATTGTTATTTCAGCGGGCGCCCGGAGCGCTACTAAACGCTGGCCGCAGGAAAAGTTCGTGGAGTTGATTGAAGCGCTGCACAAAGAGTATAAAGCCCGCTTTGTGCTTATCGGCGACCAAGAAGATGGTCCGGTTAATCAATATATCGCCGGTAATTGCAAAGTTCCGGTATTGGATTTAAGCGCGAGGACCACGCTAAAGCAGGTTGCGGTCTTATTGAAAAGATCGGCGGTCCTGATCACTAATGACAGTGCGAATCTACATCTGGCCAGCTACCTGGATGTCCCGGTAGTGGCGATATTCGGCCCGACGGACGATGTCAAGTACGCCCCGTGGTCAAGCAATTGCCGGGTAGTTAAAAAAGAAATATCTTGCCGGCCGTGCATGAAAGCTCAGTGTCGCTTCAACACGCTGGAATGCCTGCGGCGGGTCAGTCCCGCGGAGGTGGTGGTTCGGCCTTATACCAAAGTTATTGTCGAAGGTAACCCGTATTTGGATGAAGTGATCAGTTATGATAAAGGCGGCAATCAGAAAGGGTGGTTTTCGGCTTTGCGGTTCAGCCGGGCTTTAGCCAAAAAAAGATTTGACCTGGCAATAGTGGTAAATCCGTCTAACCGCTCGAATCTCATCCCTTTCTTAGCCGGCATCCCCAAAAGAGTAGGTTATGACCGCAAACTAGGATGGTTACTGACCGACCGGATTAAAGATACCAAATTCGAAGGCGTCAAACACGAGATAGAATATAATCTGGATTTAGTCCGGTCTTTAGGGATCGAACCTCAGGATAAATCCACTTTTATCCCCATAGCTTTTGATTCGGAAAAGTGGGCGGAAGCGATCTTTAAGAGGGAAAACATTTTATCTTCGGATAAATTAGTAGTAATTAATCCCGCAGCAAGCGATAATTCCAAGATGTGGATACCGGAGCGTTACGCGCAAGTCGCTGACAAGCTTGCTGGAAAGGGGATGAAGATCATTATCCTTGGCGGCCCGGCAGATAAGAATATCTGTCAGCAAGTGATCAGCCGCATGCATGCGCCTTTTATTGACATGGTCGGAAACAATAATATCAGTCAGGCTGCCAGCCTTTTAAGGCGCTGCAGCCTTTTTATTTCAACGGACACCGGGCCGATGCATATTGCTTCCAGCTGTGGGATTCCGGTGATCGCGATCTTAGGTAGGTCTCAGCCGGGATTGAGCCCCCAGCGCTGGGGGCCGCATAATAAGGACGGCAGGTTTATCTATAAGGATGTGGGATGCATTGAGTGTTTAGCTCATAATTGCCGGAAAAACTTTCTTTGCCTCCAGGCGGTCACTGTTGAGGACGTCTTGAAGCTGGCCGAAGAACTAATAAAAAACAGTTGACAAGAAATTGTCTTTAATGTTAATATTGTCATACAGATTTGTTCCTGGTTCAATGAAGTAGATAATGACAAAGACGTCACTGATCTAAAAGTGGCGTTTTTTTTTGCAGGATACTGCTCAATAAATAGGCAAAGGTTGCCTAGTTAATATAAATAAACAAAGTCTCAGATCTAGGAAAATGTCTGGGAAAAATCGAGGAGGAAAAGATGTCCAAGCGGATCGACGAGTTTATGGCGAAAGTAATAGAAAAAAATCCCAATGAACCGGAATTCCACCAGGCGGTCCGGGAAGTTGCGGAAACAGTAATGCCTTATATTGAGGAAAATCCCAAATATATCAAGGCCAAGATCCTGGAAAGAATGACTGAACCGGAAAGAACTATAATTTTCCGCGTTCCCTGGCTGGATGATAAAGGCGAGATCCAGTTTAACCGGGGGTTCCGCATCCAGATGAACAGCGCTATCGGGCCTTATAAAGGCGGGATACGCCTTCACCCCAGCGTTAATTTAAGCATCCTGAAATTCCTGGCTTTTGAGCAGGTTTTAAAGAACAGCCTGACCACCTTGCCTATGGGCGGGGCTAAAGGCGGTTCTGACTTCGACCCTAAAGGGAAGTCGGATAATGAAGTAATGCGTTTTTGCCAGAGCTTCATGACCGAACTTTTCCGGCACATCGGAGCGGATACCGATGTGCCAGCCGGAGATATCGGAGTCGGCGGCCGCGAAATCGGTTTTATGTTCGGGCAGTATAAGAGGCTGCGCAATGAATTTACCGGAGTATTGACCGGCAAAGGATTGAGCTGGGGAGGGTCGCTCATCCGTCCCGAAGCTACGGGTTACGGCTGTGTTTATTTCGCCCAGGAAATGTTAAAGACCAAGGGAGATTCTCTTAAAGGCAAGGTCTGCGTGGTATCCGGCTCCGGTAACGTTGCCCAATACACCGTGGAGAAACTGCTGCAGTTAGGAGCCAAGCCAGTTACCATGTCCGATTCCTCAGGATATATCTATGATCCGGATGGGATCAGTGAGCAGAAATTGCAATTCGTAATGGACCTTAAAAACGTCAAGCGCGGCCGGATCAAGGAATATGCCGATAAATACAATTGCAAATATTATGAAGGTAAAAAACCCTGGGATGTCAAATGCGACGCGGCGTTTCCCTCGGCTACCCAGAACGAGATCAATGATGCCGACGCCAAGAAATTAGTCAAGAATGGCTGCGTCTGCGTAGCTGAAGGCGCGAATATGCCTTCTACTCCCGAAGCAATCGAAGTATTCCAGGCAGCCAAGATCCTTTTCGCTCCTGGGAAAGCTTCCAATGCCGGCGGCGTGGCCACCAGCGGCCTGGAGATGTCTCAGAACAGCCAGCGTTTTAACTGGAGCGGGGAAGAGGTCGATGAAAAGCTGCATCAGATCATGATCAATATCCATTCTTCCTGCGTCAAATACGGCAAAGACGGGAAATACATGAACTACGTCAAAGGCGCGAACATTGCCGGATTTGTTAAAGTCGCTGACGCGATGCTTGATCAGGGCTTGGTGTAATATTTAAGGCAGTTCTTAAAAAAGGCGCTTCTCGAGGTCCGGGAGGCGCCTTTTTTTAAAGCTTGGAAATTACCACGAGTGGATAATTGTCAGTAAAAAGGGGGATAAAGCCATATACAAACCCGGGAAAATCCCATAAAATAAATTTTATGAGTTAAAATAGCGGCAGTTCTCCAAAGGGAGGTGCCGTTTTTTTGGAGAGCTCAGGATGGGGATACCTGGATATCCGGATTTCCGGATTCTCGAAATTGGGGATTTAAACACTATCACCGAAGTCCTTAAGGCTAATCCGCCGGTAATCTCGGAATTGACATTCACCAACATTTATTGCTGGAAGGAATTGTATAAGCCCCAAGTTTCGCAGTTGAACAATTTTTTGATCATTTGTTCAGAGTGTGTCCTGGAAAGAAAATTCTTCGTGCCCATCGGAGTGGGTTATATCAAGACGCCGATGGAGGAGCTTTTAAAAGAAAGGAACTGTCTTTTTTTTCGGGTCCCCGAAGCTGTCAAATCGCTCTTTGATGACAATCCTGTTTACCGTATCGAATTTGACTCCGATAATTCGGATTACCTTTTTAAAACAACGGATCTGACCAAGCTGCCGGGAAGGAAATATGACGGCAAAAGGAATTTGATCAAGAAGTTCAAGTCGTTTTATAATTATGAATACCTGAAGGTAACGAGTTCCTGGCTAATGAAGCCCGGGATTATGAGTTAGTCAACATGGAACAGGACCTGGGGATGGAAGGTTTAAGAAAATCCAAGCTTTCATATCACCCGGTCTAGATGATCAAGAAATACACTATCAGTTCAGCCGATAGCTAGAAAATTTAGCTTGCTCCGGTAGATTTTGTAAACCGCAAGGAGGCGAGCATGAAAAGAAGTATTTTATTCATAACGGCAGCAATAATCCTTGTTTTTGCGGTTTGTTCCTCGGCCGTTGAACCCGAACGGAAAACTTTCCGGACCAGCGGGATAGTCCTGACTTATAATAGCGATGTGTTGAGGATCCAGGAAAGGATAAATGTGGGGATCTTGCGCTTATACAGTTTCAAAATAACCAAAGACACAACGATTTCCGGGAAGATCAGGGAAAACGGATGGGTTGTCGTTATTTATACTCGAAAAAGGTTTGGTAAAAGATGGAAGATGATTGCGGTGGATATTTTGGGTTTAGGCTGATAAAGCGGGGAGGCGGATATGATCGGTAGATTACATGAGCGGATCTTCAAAAGGCCGATAGGCGCGCTAGGTAAGAACGTGCGCGACGGCGACGGCAAATATCTGGGTTGTTTGGAGTTGACCCAGGACATTACCGAGATCCAGAAACTAAGCGGAGAAAAACGGCTTTTGAATGAAGTTTAGAATCGAGGATGTTTTCTTTTCATAACTTTCAAGTTTTTAACCCGCGGTGACAATGAAAGTTGTTGCAGCGGGTTTTTGTTTGGATTAGAATGATCGTATGGAAATGTTCCGCTGCGCGCTTTTGTTCAAAATGCCTTTTCCGTTTGTTTGGAAACCGCTTTTAGTCTTCGCTGGTTAAGGTAAAGGAGAGATAAACATGAAAAGGATCTACCGCTCAAGCAAGGAAAAAGTGATCGCCGGGGTCTGCGGCGGGATGGGTGAATATTTTGACAAGGACCCGGTTTTGTTCAGGATCCTCTTTGCCCTGGTTACCTTAATATTCGGTTTTGGCATCCTGGCCTACCTGATTTTCTGGATATCCATCCCCAAGGACACTCAAAAGTTCAGTTAAGAGCAATAGTATGGACAAAAAATCGATTTGCCGGATTGTTGGATCAATTCTGGGCATAGCTTTGATCAGCGGCTGCATGGGAGTGAGATGGTCGGCGACCAATAAAACTTTCGACGCTAAAGGCCGGATGCTTTTGGACGCCCAGCAAATTGTCATTGAGACCCCTGACCAGCGCCTCCCGGAAAACGAGGTCCTGACTTTTCACGTCCAATGGCTGGGCATGGCCGCGGGAGATATTACGGCTTCGATCAAAGGTATCAAGAATATCAATGGCCGGGATGCTTACGTGCTGGAGGCTGTTTTCAAGTCCAGCGGATTTCTTTCGGCAGTCTATAAGATAGAAGACCGTTATGTTTCTTATCTGGATATCGAGAAACTTCATACTTTGCGCCACGAAGTTTACCGCCGGGAAGGCAAGTTCAAGAAAGACGCGATTACCGAATTCGACCAGGAACATCATAAGGCTAAGTTTAAGAATTTTGTGGATAATTCCGAGAAAACTTTTGATATCCCTGCCAATGTGCAGGATACTTTAAGCGCTTTGTACTATTTTATGCTTATCCAGCTTAAAGGCGGAGAAAAAGCGGAATTTGCGGTTTCTAATAATGAAGCTAATTACCAGCTTTTCGCAATAGTGGAATCGAGAGCTTTCATAAAAACTCCCGGGGTGGGAGAAAAACGGGCATTTTTGATCCAGCCTTACGCCAGGCTAAAAGGCGAAAAAGTGGAAAAGGGCAATTTAAAAGCGTATTTTAGCTGCGAAAAAAGAAGACTTCCTCTTTTGGCTATCCTGCAAGGGCCGGTATTTACCGAGGTTACCTTGGTTTTGGAAAAGGTGGAGTATCCGGTTGTTGCTAAGCCGATTGTTCCCGTTACTGCCCCTCCAGCTGTCCAGCATGCTGCAACGCCAGCTGCTGTGCCGGTTGCCGCTCCAGCTGTCCAGCCCATTGCTGCCCCGGCTGCTCAGTCCATTGCCGCGCCAGCTGTTCAGCCAACTGCCACCCCAACCGATCAGCCAACTCCCGCTCCGGCTTCTGCTTCCAACTAAAAATTTTTAAGAAAATCCCTTGATTTTTTGACAAATATATGTTAAGCTTTTTGTTTCCTACCCATACTCGAACTCCCTAATAAAAGCAGGAAGTTGAAAGGTATAAAAGGTATATTTGATGGAAGAGAAGAAAATCACTATCGAAATTAAGAATTTAGTGGATAAGTGGAAGGACAAAGAGGGTAATCTTATTATGATCCTCCATTAGATCCAGAATCATCACGGTTATGTCCCGCGTGAACTGGCGCTGGAACTTTCCGGTCTGCTTGATGTGCCTTTGGCCAGGATCTACGAAGTGATCACCTTCTATAATTTTTTCAAACTTACCCCTCCGGGAAAGCATAAGGTCGCCGTTTGTATGGGGACCGCCTGCTATTTAAAGGGCGCGCCGGAGGTACTTAAAGAGGTAAAAACTATACTCAACGTCGAAGAGGGGAAGACTACCAAAGACGGTAATTTTTACCTTGATGTGGTCCGTTGTTTAGGTTGCTGCGGTCTTGCTCCGGTTATGAAGATCGACGAAAAAATTTACGGCAAAGTCAAGAAACAGGAAGTGCTGGAGATCCTTTCCAAGTATATGAAGGAAGGTTAGGGACAATGAAAAAGATTACCCGCGAAGATTTAGATAAAATTGCCGCCAAGCCCGTTAGCCCTGCGGTCAATTATATCCGGGTGGGCATGAGCACTTGCGGAATTGCCGCCGGGGCCGATGAAGTCCTGGCTACTCTTATAGAAGAAGCCAAGAAAAGGAATATCCGGATAGATATAAAGAAATGCGGATGCGTGGGTATGTGTTTTGCCGAGCCGCTGGTGGAAGTCGCGGTAGAGGGGCTGCCTCCGGTCATCTACGGCAAGGTCAATAAAGAGATCGCGGCGAAAATCATGGAAAAACACGTCGCCGGAAAAATACTGGTCAACGAATATATTTTCGACCTGAAGGTTAAAGAATAAACCATGTACAATAAAACGATCCTGATCAAGGATACCAATATTAACGCTGAGGATAGGACTAAGAATTATTATTCCCTGGTCTTGAACAGCCTGCGGGAATTTAACCTCCATAATGAGGTTCAGGTGGTCCGGGCCGCGGATATCGGAGTGTATAACCACGGAGTAGTGATTAAGATCCTTCCGGACGTGATCTATCAGGAAGTAAAGGAAACGGATATTCCCCGGATCGTGGAAGCTACGGTAAAAGCTGATAAAGTATTAGACGATCTGGTCCTGAAAAAAGAACCCAAACAGCAGCGCATAGTTTTGAGGAATTGCGGGAAGATCGACCCGGAAAGCCTGGAAGAATATCTCGCGGCCGGCGGATACCAGGCGTTAAAGAAAGTCATCTTCGAGATGAACCCGGAAAAAGTCCTCGAGGAGATGAAGAAAAGCGGCCTGCGAGGTAGAGGCGGCGCGGGGTATCCGACTTGGATGAAGTGGAAATTTACCCGAGCCGTGCCTGCAGACCAGAAATTCGTCATCTGCAACGCCGACGAAGGCGATCCCGGGGCATACATGGATCGCAGCGTGCTGGAAGGCGATCCGCACTCGGTGCTTGAAGGCTTAATGATCTCCGCTTACACTATCGGCGCCTCAAAGGGGTATTTTTATATCCGCGCCGAATACCCGCTGGCAGTGGAAAGAGTCAAGATCGCCCTGGCTCAGGCTTATGACGCCGGTTTATTGGGTAAAAATATTTTAGGCAGCGAATTCAGTTTTGACATAGATATCCGTTTAGGCGCAGGAGCGTTTGTTTGCGGTGAAGAAACCGCGTTAATTGCATCCATCGAGGGCAAACGCGGCACACCGCGTCCACGGCCTCCGTATCCTTCGGTAAAAGGCCTCTGGAACAAGCCGACGGCCATAAATAACGTCGAGACCCTGGCCAATATCTCGCCCATAATCGTACGGGGAGGAGATTGGTTCGCTTCCATCGGCACAGCTACTTCCAAAGGCACCAAGGTTTTTGCGGTCACCGGTAAAGTCAAAAATTCCGGCCTGGTGGAAGTGCCCATGGGCATTACCATCCGTGAGATCGTTTTTGATATCTGCGGCGGGACTATTTCCGGAAAAGCCCTTAAAGCGATTCAGACCGGCGGTCCTTCGGGCGGGGTTATTCCCGCCGAATTCCTGGATACCCCGGTTGATTATGAGAATTTACAGAAATTAGGCTCGATCATGGGTTCCGGCGGAATGATCGTCATGGACGAGGACGATTGCCTGGTGGATATCGCTAAATTTTATCTGGGTTTCTGCGTGGAAGAGTCTTGCGGCAAATGCGCGCCTTGCCGGATCGGCGGCTATCAGATGCTTCAGATCCTGAATAGGATCACGGAAGGCAAAGGCAAGCTTGAAGACCTGGCGCAATTAAAACGAATTTCTTTCGCCATGCAAAAAGCCTCGCTGTGCGGACTGGGCCAGACCGCGGCCAATCCCGTGATTTCCACCACCCGGTATTTTGATTACGAATATAAAGAGCATATATTGGAAAAGAAGTGCCGTTCGGGAAAATGCAGTCATTTGGCTAATTACACTATCATTCAGGAAAGATGCAAGAAATGCGGAATGTGCCAGAAAAACTGCCCGGCCGGCGCCATACCCGGAAGCCGGGAAGAGGGGTATTTGATCAAGCAGGAAAAATGCGTGAAATGCGGCCAGTGTTTTGAGGTCTGTAAGTTTAAAGCTATAAAGAAAGAATAACTATGGTATCCAAAGTTGTCAAAGCCAAAATAAACGGTATTTTATTAAGGGTCCCCGCGGGAACGACAATCCTCGAGGCGGCCAAGAACGTGCAGATCAAGATCCCCACTCTCTGTAAGCATCCGGATCTTCCGCCTTCAGCTTCCTGCGGTATCTGCATCGTCAGGGTCAAAGGTTCGAACAAAATGCTGCGCGCCTGCTGTACTCCTCTAGAGGAAGGAATGGATATCATTACTCATGATCCGGAGATCGTCGAGATCCGCCGGACCGTGATCGAGCTTATCTTATCGAATCATCCTAATGACTGCCTGAAATGCGCCCGGAACAATGATTGCGAGTTACAGAAATTGACCGCGGATTTCGGGATCAAAGAAGAATCGTTCCCGCAGTTCTTGCGGGATCTGCCGGTGGATACTTCCACTAAGGCGGTTGACCTTGATCCCAAGAAATGCATTCTTTGCGGCCGCTGCGTGCATGTTTGTCAGGAAGCTCAAGATGTCTGGGCGCTGTCATTTTTGGAAAGAGGGATCAAGACCCGGATTTCTCCGGCAGGCGAGATCCAATTGGCGGATTCGCCATGCGTGAAATGCGGCCAATGCTCGGCCCACTGTCCGACCGGAGCTTTTGTTGAGCACGATCATACCGCCAAGGTCTGGGAAGCTTTACAGAATTCAGAAAAATACTGCGTGGTTCAGATTGCTCCGGCGGTCAGGGCTTCCATAGGCGAGGCTTTTGGTTATACCGGAAAAAATTTCACCAAGAAACTTTACGCTCTTTTGCGCCGGCTTGGTTTTAAAGCGGTATTTGACACTTCTTTTGCTGCGGATGTCACCATTATGGAAGAAGCCAGCGAATTCGAAGAGAGACTTTTAAAAGGCAGCCGTCCTTTGCCGCTGATTACTTCCTGCTGCCCTTCCTGGGTGGATTTCATGGAAAAATTCCATCCGGATATGGTCGAGAATTTTTCTTCCTGCAAATCCCCGCACGAGATCCTGGGGGTATTATCCAAGACCTATTACGCCGATAAGAACAAGATCGATCCCAAGAGTATAGTCATGGTTTCGATCATGCCTTGCACTTCCAAAAAGTACGAGATCACCCGCAGTAATGAAATGTATGCTTCGGGAAATCAGGATATAGATGTAGTCCTTTCCACCCGGGAACTGGCCCGGATGATCAAACAGGCCGGTATCGATTTTGAGAACTTGCCGGACGAGGAATCCGATTCCATCCTGGGCGAATACGCGGGAGCCGGAGTTATTTTTGGTTCGACCGGAGGGGTCATGGAAGCGGCTCTGCGCACCGCCAATTACTTTATCACCGGGAAAGATTTGAAGAACGTTGATTTTGAGAATGTTCGCGGATTAAAAGGGGTCAAGGAGACCGAAGTGGAAGTCGGCGGGACCAAGATCAGATTAGCTATTGCCCACGGGTTAAGCAACGTCGAGTATGTCATCAATAAGATCCGCCAGGCCAAAAAAGAAGGCAAGGAATTACCGTATCACTTTGTAGAAGTGATGGCTTGCCCCGGCGGATGCGTCGGCGGCGGCGGACAGCCTTATATGGTCACCGACGAACTGCGCTCTTTGCGTGCCCAGGCTTTGTATCAGGACGATAAGGATAAGGAGATCAGATTCTCGCATCAGAATCCTTACGTCAAACGTCTTTACGAAGAATTCCTCGGCAAGCCGCTGAGCGAAAAAGCCCATCATCTCCTGCATACCACCTACAAACCGCGCCCCACTTACCGCAAGTAAATTTTCTATAGATTTACGAGCCGGAGCAAGTAATTGCTTCGGCTTTTTTATTATAGAGTACCAGGATTTTAACGGGGCCTGTCTTGGTGGGGTTCTCAGGGGCGTTCATTGCGCCCCTGCGTGGCGCAATTTCACTCCGGTTCGGCCCTGCGCTCTTGCCGATAAATTTATCGCGGGCAATCCGTGCCCGCTTCGGGCCGAACAGACCCTTCGAATCCCCACCAAGCCACCCGTTAAAATCCTGCGATAAACTCTAATAAAAAGTATAATATTAGATTCCATAGCGTTTCCCGAGATCATAAATTCATTTGTGAAATAGATTATTAGCGGTAGAATATTCGTGTTATATTAATTATTCGTAAATTTTGCGGGTAACAAGGCCTGCTCCACCATGCCTTGACAGGACCCGCAAAATTTAACTCTATAATATTTTAACAGGAGAATAGATGAAAGTACTAGTGACCGGGGCGACGGGGTTCATTGGAGGGAATATTGTTGAGGATCTGGTAAAAGAGGGGCACGAGGTTTTTGCTTTGGTGCGTAAGACAAGTTCGATGGATCATCTTGCCAGCCTAGGGGTCAAGTTCGTTTTTGGGGATATAACCGACAAAGACAGCCTTTATGCGATTACCGGAAAGTTCGACGCTGTATTTCACTGTGCGGCTTACGTCGGCGACAAAAACTGGAAAAAACTGAAATCGGTTAATATCGGGGGGACTGAGAGCGTTTGTAAACTGGCCCTGCGCCTGAGCGTGGAGAGGCTGATATATTTAAGCTCGGTGGCAGTGGTCAGCGGCCACTTCCAGGTTCCTTTGACCGAAGATCTCTCTTACAGCGCTACTAATCTTTATGGAGAGTCCAAGATTGAGGCGGAGAGGATCGTCTGGGATTTTCGCAGAAAAGGACTGCCTTCGGCGATTTTACGCCCCTCTATGGTCTACGGTGAAAATGAGCCTCATTTGCTTAAGAGTATCTTGTTTCTCATTAAACACCGGCTTTTCCCGATCGTGGGCGGCGGAAAAAATAAGCTGCATCTGAGCTACGTAAAAAATGTCTCTCAGGCGGCAATAATGGCTTTGCATAATGAAGGTTTTCTCAAAGGCGTTTATTTTGTTGCGGACAAAGAAATTTTGACTGCCGGAGAGATATATTCGCTTATGGCCCAGCGATCGCTTCCAAACACTACTCGTAGTCCGTTCCCAGGGATTCGGATTTCCCCATGACCAAATACCCGCCAGGAACAAGGCAATCACAAAATTTATCCAGTATTTGTTTTTGCAGCCGGCGGTTAAAATAAATAAAAACGTTCCGGCAGGTCAATACGTCTATATTTTTAAAGTATTGCTGGGACGTAAAATCAAGATAATCAAAACTTACCATATTTTTTATTTCATCTTTCACGCAAAATTTGCCTTCAGAAATTTCAAAATAACGGGCCAGGAGTTTCGGGCTGACATTTTTGAGATTCTCTTTGGAGTAGATTGCTTTCTGGGCGAAATTCAGGCAGGCCTTGTCCACGTCCGTGGCCATTATTTCGACCCGGCTGATTTGAGGTATTCCTCTTAAAGCTTCTTTGAGGGCTATGGCCAGCGAATACGGCTCTTCGCCGTTAGCGCAGCCGGCAGACCAGAGTTTTATTGAGCTTTGTTTATTTTTAATCTTGGCTGCGATCAAATTTTCAAAGAGATACTGAATAGTCACCCAGACTGGAGTATCCCGGAAAAATTCCGAGACATTGATGCATAAAGTCTCGAATAGGCGGTCAAACTCCTTGGGGGTTTTAGTCAAAAATTCAATATATGCTGAGTAAGATGGGATATTGTTATGCTGGAGGCGTAAAGCGATCCGGCGTTTTAAGATGTCGGTGTGGTAATTGCGCAAGTCCAGCCCCCGTTCGTTGGAAATCTTGTGCAGGAGCGCCGAGAAAGTCTTCTTGCGGTCTTCAGTATCGATATGGTTGGGATGATTTCCTACATACTCGGCCACAGAAAGTATTGTGCGGTTGACCTCTCTTTGGTAGAAATTCTTGGTTTCCTCCGGGTTCTCGGAATCCAGATGTATCGAGGACGCTGAGATCTTGGCTACAATATGGTTGACTATATCGTTTTTGCATTTCGGGCAGGTGCAGATGTCGTAGCGGTAATTAAGAGAACTGCCGACGATTTCCCTGGCCAATTCTTCAACGGTTCTGAGAGTGGTTTTATCCATTATTTTTTACGGTAAAGGCGGGCATTCAGGTCGATCTCTTGGAATATCTCTTTGGCTTCTCTGATAAGAGTCTCGGACTTGCCCATAACCAGGTATCCAAGCGGCTTCAAGGCGTAAGAGAATTTCATTAATAGTTGTTCCTGGAGGTTGCGGTCAAAATAAATGAAGACATTACGACAGAACACTATATCGGTGCTTTTAATGTAATCCGCGGAGGTGAGGTCTAAGTAGGAAAAAGCGACTGCCTGTTTTATTTCATCTTTTATTTTATACCCGTCTTCTTCCGAAGTAAAGTATTTATTGAGCAATTCTTTGGGGACGTTCTTCAGGCTGGATTTAAGGTAAACGCCTTTTTGGGCGAATTTAAGGCATTTTTTGTCTACGTCGGTACTGGTGATCTCGATCCGCAAACTGGCGGTTTCAGCGAGCAGGATCTCCTTGAGCATGATAGCGATCGAATACGGCTCTTCGCCGTTGGCGCAGCCGGCCGACCATATCCGGATAAAGTGGTTTTGATCGGTTTTTTTCTGGTGGATCATGTTCTGGACTAGGATTTTCAAAACTTCCCATACTTCGGGGTCGCGAAAAAATTCCGAGACGTTGATGCAAAGGGTCTCAAAGAGTTTATCGTATTCCTCGGAACTTTTCATCAACAGCAAAAGGTAATCAGAATAAGTGTTGATCCCGGCAGCGCGCAATCTGATGGCTACCCGGCGTTTTAAAAGGTCCTGATGGTAGTGATGAAAGTCCAGTCCCCGGTCTTCCCGGATCTTATCCAAAAGCAGCAGAAAAACTTTGTTTTTGTCTTCTTTGAGTTGATGGCGGGGGTTCTTGCTGATAATGTCGATAGCCTCGATGATCGCTCTGCCGATTTCTGCCTGGTGCTCGAGCCGGTGCTGCTGGATGATAGTATGCAGGGCTCCTTGTTCGGTGGTCACGTAACGGGCGGGCACCCGGGAAAGGACAAAAGCGAGCATATCGTTTTTGCAGATCGAACAGGTGCAGATGTCATAGCGCAGAGTAAGAGCGCTATTGAGATGGTCCCGTGCGATGTCTTCAATAATATTTTTTAACTTGCCCGCCATTGAGTCATTCCTTTTACCAGAGATTATAGCAGGAGTTTTGATAAATTAAAGAATTTTCTTGCTTTTTCCGGCTCAGATGATAAAATATACGCAAATATTATTAAGGTATATCAGGAGAGTTTAGGTGAAAATTTACAAAATTTCGCAAGTGGCTCAAAAATTAGGTATTTCCAAGCAGACACTGGTTCGCTATGAAAAAAGAGGAATATTGCCGAAATCCCCTAGGAATCATATTAATTCCTGGAGGCAATATTCTGAGGAAGACGTGCGTAGAATGAAATTGATCCTGCGCAAAGGATTTACCCTGATCGAACTGGTTATGGTGATGGTGATTATAGCCATACTTGCGGCCGTGGCCATTCCTCGTTTTGATAGTTTCTATTCCATAAAACTCAGCGGGGCAATGAAAAAGGCGATGTCAGATATAAGGTATGTTCAGCAGGTAGCTGTTTCCCGGCATACCAATACGCGCGTAACTTTCAATAAGACTTCGGATATTTATACCGCTGAAGAAGAGTTCCCTGTTGGCAACAATGCCTGGATCAGCATAAAGTCGCCTTTTACCAGGGGTGATCTTACGGTTAACTATGCCACTGATCCTCAATATAAGGGTATAAACATTACCGACGCTAATTTTAATTCCAGCAATATCCTTCAGTTTAAATGGCAGGGAGAGCCGGCATCGGGCGGCCGGGTGGACTTTGAATATAAACAAAATACCAATTCGATCTTGGTTCAGAATATGACAGGAATAGTGAGGGGGCAGTGAAGAAAGCTGCAAAGCGCGGTATGACCTTCATGGAGCTGATCGCGGCGTTAGTCGTAGCGGGGATTGCTATTCCGGCTTTGTTGACGATCTGGTCTACGGCTTCCTGGCAGGCAATGCGTTCCGAAGGCGCGCAGGACGCTTTGATATACGCTCAGGGTTTAATGGAAGAAATTGTGTCCAAGCAATTTGACGATCAGGATGAGTCTCCCTGGTCAACGGCTTTGGGAAGAGACGGAGAGAATGGCGCGAACGCCTCAAGCTTCAATGACGTTGATGATTTTATCAACACTACCGATCCCCGGATCATTAGCCCGGCGCCGGGGTATAGCCGCTGGGTCTGGGTAGAGTATGTTTTGCTTAACGCTGCCAATACCTGGGTCGTTTGTCCGTCGGCTCCTGTCTGCGGGGCTGTAAATAATTGCACAACCTGTAACGAATGCTGCTATAAACGGATAACTGTAAACGTCCAAAAGAACAACCTTCCCGCGAATGCCTCATTGACGACGATCGTCGCGGGATATTAAAGGTTGGTGATCGGAGCTTATGAAACTGCCTAAAGGTTTGACTTTGATCGAGACGATAATGACTATTGCGATCATGGGGATACTTTCCGGAGTGCTCATGTTTTCCATTAAGGGGGTCATGGATCTGTGGAATTTCTGGTCGTTCCGCTCCGAGATTTCTTCGCAGGGGAGAATCGCGGTAATGCGCATGGTCCGGGAGATTAGGCAGGTAAGAAACGAAACTACGGTCTTTATCGCCGACAGTTCGCGTATACAATTCAATGATACGATTAATCAGACGATAGATTATGCATTGAACGGCACGAATTTGACCAGGAACGGAAATGTTCTGGCTTCCGGTATCACGCACCTGGATTTTACTTATTACGACATATCAAATGCTCAGCTTGCTCCGCTGCCGTTGAATCAGACTAATAGGGAGGCGATCTTCATGATCGGTCTCGAGCTGACCATGGTTTCCGGGGATCAAA
>JAPLLS010000067.1 GCA_026387435.1 Candidatus Omnitrophota bacterium | reverse complement strand
GCCGGTTTTAAAGATAATGCTCCGCCGGATGATTTTACAGTCAGGCAATTATCCGGCCTGGCCACGGCTTTGGGAACAATATTACTGCCGAAAATTAGCGATTGTTTTTCGGCAAGGAACAGAAATGGCGAATATTTGCGTCAGGGGCTCAAGTTTGTACCCGGTTTGCGCCTGCCCGAGATAAAATCCGGCATTTATCCGGTTTATAACCGTTTCCCGGTCTTATTTGAAAACGAGCAAACGCTGGAGAAAAAAGAAAAGAAATTGTGGAGCGCGGGTTTTGAAAGTTCCCGGATGTACCTTAACCCTCTGCATAAAATGTTCCGGCTGGGGTATCTGCCTCAGGATTTTCCCAATGCTAATTATTTCGCCGGACATGTTTTGACCCTGCCGGTCTATCCGGCCTTAAAAGAAAAAGATCTTAGTCGAATGATAGAAGTATTACGGAGTTAAATATGCTGCCTTTGCGGAATTTTAAAAGATTTTTCTTTAAAGCTCTCCGGCAACCGTTCTACGCCCTTTTGATATTTTTTCGCAGGTCGCTGGCAGTTTTTTCCTATTGGTTGTCCCAAGGTTATTCCGGCCCTCCGGAATCCCTGACCTTGTTTCTCACCCATCGCTGCAACTTGCGCTGCAAAATGTGCGGCCAGTGGGGAGAAGGGGGGGTGACTAAAAAAGAAGGCGCTGATGCGCTTAAAGATGAACTTCCAATAGAGCTTTACCGGAAATTTTTGGATGATCTGAGCAAAGTAGACCGGCCTTCGATTACTCTTTTCGGAGGAGAACCGTTGTTATATACAGGCTGTCTTGAGCTTATCCGCTATATCAAAAGCAAAAAGATGCATTGTCTGATGATCACTAACGGATCGCTTCTGGCTGACGCCGCGGGAGCTATCGTAGAATCCGGGCTGGACGAGCTGAATATTTCCCTGGATGGCGGAGCCGAGCTGCATGATCAGATCCGCGGCAACCACGGTTTATTCCAGAAGATCATGGACGGGATCGGCCGGGTTAATGATCACAAGGAGATGACGAAACGCGCTAAACCTTTGATCAATTTGCAATGCACTATTACAAAATATAATTATCAATACCTGGAACAGTTGCTTTCCGTCGCAGAGCAAGCCAAGGCTGATTCGATTACTTTTCATAATTTGATCTTTCTGGATCAAAATTCGCTGGATAAGCAAAAGAAGTTCGATGCGGCGCTGGGATTATCGTCTAAAGACTGGCAAGGTTTTGTTTTTGAACCTGGGATCGATCCACAGGTCCTGCGCCAGAAGATCAGCTTTGTTCTTTCCAGCCCCCGATCTTTTAAAGTTGATTTTTATCCTAATTTTAGCGGCCGGGAATTGAAGATATATTATTGTGATCCTGGCTATCAGCCGCCGCGACAGAATTCCCGCTGCTTAAGTCCTTGGCTGGTAGCTTATTTGTTCCCGGACGGAACGATCCGGCCCTGTCTTAATTTCGGCTATGCCTTCGGCAATCTCAAAAAGGATAATTTTTTTGCGATCTGGAATAACGTTCAAGCCAGGCAATTCCGCATCGTCCTTAGAGAAAATAAGATCTTTCCGGCGTGTATACGTTGTACGGAACTATACAGGTATTAAATTGTTTAAGAGTTTATGAGTTTATCAATTTATGAGCTTACAGGGGAAACCATGGATAGGAAAATAAAAGTCGCTCAAGTGATCACGCGCATGGACTGGGGAGGTTCACCTGATGTGTTGCGCGTTCTTTGCCAAAAGCTCGATCCGGATATCTATGAGCTTAGGATTTTTGTCGGCTCGACCAGCCATCCTACCCCTAAAACCAGTTCATTCTTTGCCGCTTTTAAAGATAAGATCACTTTTATTCCGGAATTAAAGCGGGAGATCAGCCTCTGGAATGATTGGCTGGTTTTGGTGAAGCTTTCGCGGATGTTTAAAAAGGAGAAATTCGATATCGTCCATACCCATACCGCCAAAGCCGGAGCCTTGGGGAGGCTGGCCGCGCGCCTGGCCGGAGTTCCAATAATCGTGCATACTCCCCACGGCCATAATTTCTACGGCTATTTCAATCAGTTCGCTTCCTGGCTGGTAATTTTGATCGAGAAGTTCCTGGCAACTTTTACCGACCGGATCATGGCTTTGACCGAGCTGGAAAAAGCCGATTACCTTAAATTTAAGGTGGCTAGCGGGAAAAAACCGGTTTTGATTTATATGGGGCTTGAACTCGGCGGATTCTTGCCCGGGGATCCCGCTAAGATCAAAGAAAGTCTGGATATCCGGAATCAGGAGAAAGTTGTCGGTTATGTCGGTCGTTTGGAGCCGATCAAAGGCCCGCAATTCTTCGTTGAGGCCGCCAGGATATGTTTAGAAAATAACCATTTGTCACGTTTTATCCTAGTAGGAGAGGGTAGTTTGCGCCAGGAGCTGGAGGAAAAAGTAGCTTCCTGGGGTTTAAAGGGCAAGATTGTTTTTGTGGGGTGGCGGGATGACATTGCGGATATCATGTCTATTTTGGACATTTTGGTTTTGCCTTCGCTTAATGAAGCGGTGGGAATAGTTTTGCTTGAGGCTCAGTCTTTAGGGGTACCGGTTGTGGCCAGTGAAGTCGGGGGTATTCCCGAGATGATCAAGGATAAGGAAACCGGGATCCTGGTTGGGCCGGGAGAGCCCGCGGGCTTAGCTTTAGCCATTAACAATCTTTTGTCCGACCCGGAAAGATTGCGTTCTATGTCCGTGGCAGGCAAAAATTGGGTTAAAGACAGGTTTAAGGCTGAGGACATGGTCAGGAAGATCTCCGC
>JAPLLS010000092.1 GCA_026387435.1 Candidatus Omnitrophota bacterium | reverse complement strand
TTTACCCCGTAATCGAAGGCGTCTTTGATGGCCTGATCGCCCTTAAAAGCGGGAAGGATAGAGGGGTGGATGTTGATAATTTTGCCTGAGTATGCCCGAACAAATTCCGGGCTCAAGATGCGCATGAACCCGGCCAGGACTATTAGATCGGTCTTATTTTCTTTAAGGATCGCAATGATCTTGTTTTCAAAGTCCGCTTTGGCAGCAAAATCCTTTCTCAGCACTACAGCGGATTTTACCCCGGCGCGCCTGGCCCGGTTGATCACTTTCGCTTCATGGTTATCGCAGATTAAAATAGCCAGGTTGCCTTTTACTTTTCCTTTATTAACCGCCTTAACTATGGCCGAGAAATTAGATCCCCGGCCCGAAGCGAATACCGCTATGTTTTTCTTATGCATAGGTGCCTTTACTTGTCGTTATTTTCGAACCAGTATGCACTTTACGGGGCAGACTTTGACGCATTCCCCGCAGGAAGTGCATTTGTTATAATCGATCGCCGCCAGATTCTCAAGCACGTGAATAGCGTCAAATTTGCAGGCTTTTTCGCAGAGTTTGCAGGCAATGCAGCCAACCGGGCAGACGCTCTTGGTGTCTTTGCCCAGATCATGCGAGCTGCAGGCGATATAAACGTTATGGTCCGTCGGTACCAAAGAAAAGAGTTTTTTCGGGCAGGCCAGCACGCATTTATTGCAGGCTTTGCATTTTTGGGCGTCTACTATTGGCAAGCCCTCGGACATTTTTATCGCTGAGAAGGGGCAAATTCTGGCGCAGGTGCCGAATCCCAGGCAGCCGTAAAGGCATTCTTTTTGCCCTCCCAGCTGCAAATTGGCGGCGGTGCAGTCTTTGAGCCCGTGGTAGACGAACCTGTCTTGGATCTTATTTCCGCCGCTGCAATGTAAAGCGGCAACGGTTTTTAATTTCTTTTTTAATTCCCGGCCCAGGACTTTGGCGATCTCTTCCTTGGCTTCATCGCTGGCTACCCGGCAGTTATCGATCATCAATTTGCCGCTTAAGACCGCTTCGGCAAAACCAAAGCAGCCCGCTCCGCCGCAGGAGCCGCAGTTGGCTCCGGGCAAAAGCCCGTGGATCTTTTCCAGGCGGGGGTCCATCTGGACCGCGAATTTCTTGGACGCAATAGCCAGGCCGATGCCGAATATCAGGCCCAGCGCCCCTAATGTTAAAACCGGTAAAAGTATTTCCATAGTTTAGATCCTGAATCCGTTAAACCCCATAAAAGCCATGCTCATGATCGAAGCGATGATAAAGCCCAAAGGAAAATCTTTCAGGGCTTTGGGCACGTTGCAAAGTTCCAGCCTTTCCCGGATCGCGGACATTAAAAGCATGGCCAGCGTATAGCCCAGGCCCACGCAGATCCCCTGAAAAGCCGCATAAAGAAACCCTCCGGACATTGATTTTCCGTCCGCGGTGAAGAACATGTCGGAATTCAAAACCGCTACTCCCAGGACCGCGCAATTAACCGTGATCAGCGGCAAATAGATCCCGAAAAAGCGGTATAAAGCCGGCGCGAACTTCCGGATGATCATTTCTACCAGCTGGACAAAAGTGGCGATGACCAGGATAAAAGAGATCGTGCGCAGATAGGCCATGTTAAAAGGTATGAGCAGGAAGCGGTAGATCAGCCAGGTGATGATCGAGGACATGGTGGTCACGAACATTACCGCCAGGCTCATGGCTAAAGCCGGCCGGGTTTCCTTGGAGATGGCGATAAAAGAACAGAGCCCCAGGAAGCGGGAAAGTATGACGTTGTTGATGAATACCGCGGAAATAAAAATGGTCAAGAACATGCTCGCGTTCATGCTTTTCTTCCTTTTAAGAAATTGAAGAATCCCAGTAATAATCCGATCACCAGAAGCGCGCCTGAAGGCATGGCGATGATCAGCATCGGCTCGAAATTGCTGAAGACATTGTATCCGAAAAGCTTGCCGGAGCCGAGCAATTCCCGGATCCCGGAGATGAGCAACAGGGCCATGGTAAATCCGATACCCATGCCGATCCCATCCATCAGCGAATTGAGGATCTTGTTCTTGGAAGCGAAAGCCTCAGCCCGGCCGAGGACGATGCAGTTGACCACGATCAGAGGCACGTAAATTCCCAGCGCCCGGTTCAATGGCGGGAAATAGGCTTTCATGACCAGCTCGGTGATGGTGACGAAAGTGGCAATGACCACGATATAGCAGGGGATGCGCACTTTATCCGGAATAACATCTTTGAGCGCGGCAATCAGGATATTGGAGAAAATAATGACAAAAGTCGCGGCCACTCCCATGCCTAGACCGTTAATCAAAGAGATCGAGACCGCCAGAGTCGGGCAGAGGCCGAGCATCAGCACAAATGTCGGATTTTCGTGGATCAGCCCTTTGATCAATTCTTTAAAGGAGTTCTTCATTTTATTTTTGTTCCGTAGACTCTATTCTTAGTATATCTGTCGACCAGCGGAGTTGCCGCGTTCATGATCAGGATCGCGTAAGATACGCCTTCCGGATACCCGCCCCAGAGCCGGATGACCGCGGTCAGCGCTCCGCAGCCAATTCCAAAAACCAGATGGCCTTTTCTCGTTAAGGGGCTGGTCACGTAGTCAGTGGCCATGAAAAACGCCCCTAAAATAAGACCCCCGGATAAAATATGGAAAATCCAGTCTCCGCTGAAAAATGTTTTCCCGCCGAAGGCCCAGGTTAGTAATCCGGCGGTGGCGATGAAGCTTACCGGGATGTGCCAGGAAATATACCCCCGGATCAACAAAAATAAGGCTCCGGCAAGCAGGGCGATGATGCATACTTCTCCGATGCAGCCGCCGCGAATGCCCAGGAATAAATCCCAATTCGGGATGTGTTGGACAAGTTTTCCTTCTTTTAATAAAGCCAGGGGAGTTGCCGAGGTTACTGCGTCATAATTAAAGGGCTTGGTGAATATGGTCAGATATTTCGGCCAGGAAGCCATCAGGAAGACTCTTCCAGCCAGGGCGGGGTTAAAGATATTCTGGCCTAAACCTCCGAAAGCCATTTTGGCGATGGAAATCGAGAATATGGCTCCGATGATCGGGATCCAGAAGGGAACTTGCGCCGGCAGGTTATAAGCTAAAAGCAGTCCGGTCAAAATCGCGCTGCCGTCTAAAACCGAGATTTTTCTTTTGGTCAAGGCCTGGATCAGCCATTCACACAATACCGCCGAAACCACGGCTAAAATAATGGTCCAGAGCGCGGAAAGGCCGAAGATGATTACTCCGGCAGCACCCGCCGGAATCAGGCATAAGATCACCGTCCACATGATCCGGGATACGGATTCTCCGGAGTGAAGATGAGGCGAAGAGGGTACGATAAGTTTACTCATTGTTGGATAAGTTTTTGGATCTCCAGGGTTTTATTTTTGATCGAATTGATCACGGCTCGGGAAGAAATGGTTGCTCCGGTAATAGCGCTTACTCCCTCAAGGTCAGAACTTTTTTTGTGGGAAAATTGTTCCTGGAACCAGGGCCTTAAGGAAGAATCCGGATGTTTGCCTTTAAACAAATCGAATATCGTGGTAGAGTCTTTGATCTCGCTTATCCTTGAGCCCAGCCCCGGCGTTTCGGATTGGCTTAAGACTTTGATCGCAATGATCGTTGCGTCCGCTTTCATCCCGACCATAGTTTCGATGATCCCGGAATAACCTTTGCCTTTGGCAATAAAAGCTACACCTGTTAAAGATTTGTCTTGGGTGAAACCTTTATAGTAAACAGTTTCATTTTGAAATTTTATTTCTTCGAAATTCAGGGCTTCAGGCAGTACTTCTTTAAGGCTGATCTGGATCTCCTTTTGAGCCTCAGCCACGATCCGGGTCTTGGTGAAAAAGTTAACCGTAGCCAGCAGGCCCGTAGCCACCAGGCAGATAAGACCCAGGATTATTCCGTAGCGCAGCATCGATTTCATTTATTCAGTTCCAGTTTTGCCCGTCTGATGGATTGGACGATTTTGCGGTTACTTGGGCAGCTATAAGAACAAAGCCCGCATTCCATGCAATCCAGAACTCCGTAATCTTTAGCCTGCTGCCAAAGGCCTTTTTCCGCGGCCTGGTTCATGAGACAAGGAAGAAGCCCCATGGAGCAAGCCCTGACGCAAGAGCCGCAGCGGATACAAGAATCCTCATCTTTAACCGGTGATTCGCTCTTACTTAATACGATCACCCCGGTAGTTGATTTGATCACCGGGACCATGTCCGTAAATTGGGCGATCCCCATCATCGGCCCGCCGATAATGATCTTTGCGGGTTCCTCTTTGAGCGGGCCGCAGAAATTGATGAGTTCCTTGATCGGGGTGCCGATACGGCAGAGGATATTTTTAGGTTGAGCTAAAATACTTCCAGTGACCGTGACCACCCGTTCGTATAAAGGCTTGTTTTTATATATGGCTTCAAAAATAGCGTAGATTGTGGAAACGTTCTGGACATTAGCTCCTACGTCAAAAGGGAGTTTTCCCTGGGGGATCTCTTTGCCCAGCACTGATTTGACCAGCTGTTTTTCTCCGCCCTGGGGGTATTGGGAAGCTAGTATTTTTACGGCATAGCCGGCTTTGGCGCAAGCTTCTTGGACAGCTTGAATAGCCTCAGGTTTATTGTCTTCGATGGCGATGATCACATCCTTAACGGCTAAACACCTGGCGACCAGTTCGATACCCAGGACTATTTCTTTGCTTTTTTCGATGGCCAATTGGGAATCGCCGGTAAGATAAGGCTCACATTCGGCGATATTAACGATCAAGGATGTTATTTGTTTGGGAGGATTGAGTTTAATATGGGTCGGAAATGACGCTCCGCCCATGCCGACTATGCCGGCCTTAAAGACGATCTCCCGGATCTGCTGGGGGGAAAGCTTCTTGATCTCATCTTCCGATCTATGGCCGGAGACAAACTGTTTGTCCTGGCCGTCGCTTTCGATAATTATCGCTTTTGATTTTCCCACAACAGGATGGGGCCAATTCGTAATTGCCGAGACTTTGCCGGAAACAGAAGAGTGGATGGGGCTGAATACTTTGGCTTCTGAAGTGGCAATAACCTGGCATTTTAATACGGGATCACCGGTTTTGACCTCCAGTTTATCGCAGGGTTTTCCCAGATGCTGGAGAGTGGGAATGTAAACTTTGGCGGGCAAGGGCAAGGTTTCGATCTTCTTGCCTGCGGTGTAAAACTTATTTTCTTCTAATCTAACCATGTAATTTTGTTATTTATGGCCAGGTTTATCGTTCCCAGCAATACTATGGCGATACCCACGGTCACCAGCACATGGAGATGGCTGACATTGTACTTTTCCACCAGCAGGCTGCTTAAAAACATAAAAGAGAGGAAACCCAGGTGGATCACGATTTCAAGAGAGCTGAAAATCTTTCCCATCATGTGGGTTGCGCTTACTTTATGGATGATGGTGTTGGTGGCGATCATGATCGGTGAAATGACCATCCCCAGTAAGAATGACAGCGCAGCCGCTACCGCGAAACAGGGATAGCGGTGGATCCCGAAAGCGAAAGCAATAAGCATTATACCACTAAGAATAAGGCAAATAAAGATAATCTTATAGTGGGAAATCTTCTGGCCAAAGCGGCCGTAAACCAAGGATCCCAGGAAAAGCCCCAGCCCCAGGAACATGATCAATAGACCCAGGTCTTTGGTGGCTGAGTGCAGGGTTTGTTGGATGAAAACGATGATCACTACATAAACGGCGCCTAATGCTGCCCAGAGGGCAAAGATGATCCCCGCGGTAAGGCGCAGCTTTTTTTCTTTGAAGAAATAAAGGAGGCCGTCCTTAATATCTTCCAGCACGGATTTACGCAGGACATCAACTACCTCCTGGCTCACTTTCTTGAGGCTGGCCAGACTCATGGCTTTTTTGGCGATAAAGAAGATACAGGCCCCTGATACCAGAAAACTTAAGGAATCCAGGTAAAAGCCGGCTTTGGCCCCGAGTTTTTCGACTACGATCCCGCTTATCCCGAATCCCAGGACTGCGGCGATCATCCCGGTGGTATTGACCAAGGAATTGGCCATTAAAAGTTGTTTTTTATCCACAAGATCGGGGATGATGGCCATTTTCGCCTGGACAAAAAAACGGCCGATGGAGAAAATGATGAAAATGATCAAATAGACCCAGCCCATATTTTTATTAAGGAGAGATACCGCGATGCACAAAACCAGCCCTGCCCGTAAGAAGTCGGAGATATACATGATCCGGCGCCTGTCCCACCGGTCGACGTAGACTCCGGCGATCGGCCCGACCAGGAAAACCGGAATAATGGTAAATGAGAGGATCTTGGCTATGCTCATGGCTGAGCCCGGAGCCTTGGAATAGACCAGGGCGATCAAAGCCATCTGGTCAAGCCGGTCTCCTAATTGGGAGATGATCTGGCCGATCCAGAGCAGGAAGAAGTTGCGGTTTTTGAAGACTTCAGTGAATTTAGCCATAAAGGGACAAACAGGGTGCGCATGCGGAATAATTTAAAAAGCCGGCGAGAGGAATCGACCCCCCGGCCCGTGCTCGCTGGCGCTCGCTCTCCAAAGGGGCTCTGCCCCTATGGCGTCCGCCTTTGGCGGACTGTTACCCCGAATACGCGGGGAACTTTCTTTCCCCGCACCCTTTTCGGTCCGGGGAATTACTAAAACTAAATTTAAGCCGGCGAGAGGGATCGAACCCCCGGCCCGCGCTTTACGAAAGCGCTGCTCTACCAACTGAGCTACGCCGGCATTTTCAACCATTATAACAACTTTTAGTCAATAGTCAACGCCCGCCTTTATTAGCGTTGCTGCGGGTCCTGCGAGTACAAAGAATCTGCCGGTTTACTCGCTCAGGTCGATTTTGCCCTTCGGGCCGCCAAAGATCTTTCTCGGCTCGGCGCCTGCAGAACTCGGACTTTTTGCTCCGGCAAAAAGTCCTCAAACAGCTTCGGCGTCCTCGGCCAATCGGCCTCGATTCCCTCGCCGCTCAAGCTGCTTTGGCTAAAATCGACATTCGCTCGCAAATCCGGCAGATTCATTTAACCCACGCTCAGCCATCAGTTAAATAAAAATCCGAAACTCTATCAATTGTGTAAGTTGTTTGTGCTTTCGGAATGAATGCGGGTGGCAAGGCATGGGAAGTGTCATTGGGCTTGTTTTGGTCTGAGCAGCATGTTGAAGATGCGAGCGGCCATGGTTCACCGGCTAATCCGTAGCAGGTGAGAGCGAGCAATGATGCGAAGAACAAAACAAGCCAGGACAGTCTCCGCATTCATTCCCTCGCGCTAACTATGGACGCATTAATTATTTATTTACTTGACTAATGTTATTGCCACTTATATAATTAACCATAGCCCTTGTAAAAATATTCCTACCGCTGTTGTAAAGAAAGGTTTAGCGCATGCACCCTATTGATTTTCAGAGCGATAATCTCTCCGAAAAAGAACGGCGTAACATCGACATTCTCGAACTACTCAGGAAGCGCGGCCCTATCAGCCGCCCGGAAATCTCCAAAGAAATCGGCATCAACGTTGTAACTATCTCCAACTACATTGATGATTTTATTAAACATAATTTAGTCTTTGAAAAAGAGTTGGATATTTCCGAGGGAGGCAGAAGGCCGGTATTGCTCGATTTAAATCCTCAAGGCGGCTATATTATAGGGGTGGGGCTTAACCTCATGAATATGGTCGGGCTGCTGGTGGATTTAAAGGGCAACATTATCACCAAGACCCAGATCGCCAAACCTCAGAAGCCTTCCGTAAAAGACATTACCGAATCTCTTCTTCAGATCATCCGGGAAATTTTCCGGCGCTCTAAAGATTACGCCGCTAATATTAAGGGAGTGGGAGTAGGGATTGCCGGGCTGGTTAACAAACAGGACGGCTCCATCCATTGGCCTCAGAAAATGGACCACTACTATACTTACGCTTCGGTTGACCTGCCGCTTAAGAGTTTGATCGAAAGAGAATTCAATGTCCCGACTTTGATCGAAAATGACGCCACCAGCGCCTGCTTTGGAGAATACTGGCTGGGCATCGAATCCGGTATCCGCAACCTCATTTATATGTTTTCCGGCGTAGGCTGCGGACTTTTGATCAACGGCCAGATCTACCGCGGGGCGCAGGGTTATGCCGGAGAAGTGTCTATTTATAATTATAAGGAACAGGATGCTTTTAACTGTGAAGCCGGCAACAGTTGTTTCTTGAAACGCTGGGAAATGGACTTGGGAATTCTGGATGAAGTCAAAGCCCGGCTTTCTCAGGACAAAGAGGCGGCGGCGAAATTCTTCAAACTGACCTCTTCCAATATGGATAATATAGACCTTAAAAGTGTCTTAATCGCTTCCCGCACCGGCGATCCGGTAGTTCTGGCGGCTCTGGATTCCGCGGCCAAAAGGCTGGGGATAAAGATCGCGCATATGGTTAATTTATTAAATCCCGAAATGGTAGTTCTCGGGGGCGGGTTAGAAGAGGCCGGGGAAGGTTTCCTGAACAAGGTTACCGCGACGGTAAAAGAGTGGTCTTTCCGGGAAGAAACCGAGGATCTAAAAATTGTTTATTCCCAGTTAAGAGAGAATGCTGTGGCCCTGGGCGCGGCAAGCTTGGTGATGCAAAGACTGTTTGCTCAACTTTGGTGATAAGGAGCTTTAATGCAGGATAAGATGAAATTCGTGCTCATCATTCTCGGCGCGATAATTATTATTATGTTATTTTTTCTCCTGCAGTTTGGCCAGAACGTTGGTAAATTGCGGACCGAAAGGGACGAACTCAAAGAATCCAGCAATGTGCTGAGTGCCAAACTATCCAGTCTGAATACCGAAAATAAACGCATCAAAGAAGACTTCGATAAAGCCAAGCAATCGCTGGAAAAAATAGAAGGGGAAAAAGCCGAAGCTGAGGGCAGGTTTAAATCTTTAGTCGTGGAAAGAGACCAGTTAAAGCTGGGAATAGATCAGCTCAATGCCAAATTGGCTGCCGGCCAGCCGGCTCCTAATAAGCTTGAAGAAGCTTCCAAGAAAGAAATGGAATCCCCAGCTTCGCCTACCGCGGACGCTTATTGGGCGGGAATTCTAAAGAAAAAAGCCGAGTTGGAACTCAAGCTGGAAAACCTGCGCGGCGATCTTAAGACCGCGAAGCTCGAGAATGAGCAGTTGAGACGGGAAAAGGATAAGCTGGAGCTGGATATCCAGACTTATGAGACCGATCAGAAAGACTCCAGCCGCGAGGATGAATACAATAAGAAGCTGGCCGATAATTTGACTACGGAACTGACCCGGGAAAAGACCGATAAATTCCAGTTGAGCGAGACGGTCAAGGCTCTGAAGAATGAAAACAAATTCTTAAAAGCCCAGTTGAAAACGATCTATGACCGTAAAACCAAGCTTGAAAATAAATTTGTCGAACTCCAGAACAAAAATGCGAACCTGGAAAGAAATATGGTCAAGCTGGAGTCATTTGTCCGGGAGAAGATCTTGCAGGTGGATAGCTTGAAGACCGACCTGGGGATAATGCCGACTGCTCAGGACCAGGGAGGCTCTTCCGCCGGTAAAAAAAGTTCGATTGACCTTCCGACGATAGTGATTAAGCCCGGAGAAGACGATCCTTCTGCCAAGCCGCAGCAGGCCGCCAAGCTTGTTTCGGTTATCGCGGTCGAAAGAGATAATAATTTCGCGATCGTGAATGCCGGCTCCGGCTCCGGGATCAAAGTCGGAGACACTTTTCAAATATTGAGAAAAGGCGAGCCGGTAGGCGCTGTTGAGGTGATCCAGGTCAGGGATAATATCTCGGCCTGTGATATAAAGAATGAATTTACACCTATCGCGATAGGAGATATCGCTAAATGAACTTTTCATAAACCTAAATAAACATATGCGTAGAAGAAAAGAACCTTCCAAAACGATTTCGATAACCGACGTCGCCCGCCTGGCTAAGGTTTCCATAAGCACGGTTTCGCGAGTGATCAACAAGAGCCCGTCAGTCAAGGAAAAAAGCCGCAAGAGGGTCCAGGAAGTGATCGAGCAGCTTAATTTCCATCCTTCGGTTTTCGCCCAGAGGCTGGCCACGGGAAAAAGCAACGTGATCGCCCTGGTCATTCCCCGTTACGAAGGTATATTTTATTCTTTTTACGCTCTGGAGCTTATCCGCGGTATCGGGACGCTGGCTTCCGCGCTCAAGCTGGATCTGTTGCTGCATTTGACGGATCCCCGCTCGAATCTTAATCTCAGGGGGGTCGGCGGCGTGATATTCGCCGACGTTATCTCAAACCGTAAACAGCTTGAAGACGCCTTAAAAATGGAGCTGCCGGCGATCGTGATCAATAATTATGTCGAGGATCTAGCGGTCAACTGCATCGCTATCGATAACCGCGGCGGCGCGGAGAATGTCGTGAATTATTTGATCGGCCTCGGCCACAAAAAGATCGCGCACATTACCGGAGACCTTATTACTCAAGCGGCAGAATTGCGCCTTGAAGGCTATAAACGGGCGTTAACCAAGAATAAGATCCCTTTGCGGGAAGATTACATGGTAAAGACCGACTATTCCCGGGGCCAGGCCCGTCAGGCAGCGCAGGCTTTGATCAAATTGCCGGACAGGCCTACCGCTATATTCGTAGCATCGGATTCGATGGCCCTGGAAGTAATGTCTGTAGCTAATGAGCATGGTTTGAAGATCCCCGCTGATCTTTCCTTAGTGGGATTTGACGATAATCCTTCCGGGCTTTACGGCCCGGTGGCTTTGACAACAGTAAGGCAGCCTTTAGTTAAGATGGCCCAGGATTCGGTGAAAGAATTAAGCGTTATCATGAACCTCGGAAAGAAAGCCCCGGTAAAAAAGGTTTTTCTTCCCACGGAACTGGTCATCAGAGAGTCTTGTCAGCACGTCAAGCCCGCCTAAGGGCTAAACTTAAAAATACAATTTGTAGTATGCGGTACCAGAAAATATACTATATATTGTATTTTTTTATTGACATAAAATTTATCAGGTGTATAATTTTTTCTATATTCGGGAATAGTTTAATTTTCTAAACGTCTTTATTGTGGGAGGATAAATGTCTTTGAAACTTTCGGAAAATGCCCTCAAGGTCCTGGAAAGAAGATACCTGAAAAGAGACGAATCAGGCAAAGTGATAGAGACAGCTCAGGAAATGTTCCGCAGAGTGGCCAGGGCGATTGCCGAGGCGGAAAAGAATTACCGCAAGACCGTAAAAGAGACTTCCGAACTCGAGGAAGCTTTTTATAAGGCGATGACCTCTCTGGAATTCGTCCCTAATTCGCCCTGCCTGATGAACGCCGGCCGCGACCTGGGCCAGTTAAGCGCCTGTTTTACTCTTCCCATAAACGATTCCATGGATTCCATTTTCGAGACCCTCAAAGCCACAGCCATGATCCATAAGTCGGGAGGCGGCACGGGATTTTCATTTTCCCGGATCCGGCCTAAGAATTCGGTGGTCAAGACCACCGGAGGCGTGGCTTCCGGCCCGGTATCTTTCATGAGGGTTTACGATGCCGCTACCGAAGCGGTAAAACAGGGCGGCACCCGCCGGGGCGCGAACATGGGCATATTGCGCGTCGACCACCCGGACATCATGGAGTTCATCGTCTGTAAAGAAAATAACAAGGAGATCAGTAATTTCAATATCTCCGTCGCCATCACCGATGATTTCATGAAGAAATTAAAAAGCGGCGAAGAACATAGTTTAGTCGACCCGCACTCCAACCAGCTCTTCAAAAAAATAAATCCTAAAGAAGTGTTCGACCTGATCGTCAAGCAGGCACATAAAAACGGAGAGCCGGGTATAATCTATATCGATAAGATCAACGCCGACAATCCTACTCCGCATTTAGGAAAAATGGAAAGCACTAATCCCTGCGGGGAACAGCCGCTTCTTCCTTATGAATCCTGCGACCTGGGTTCAATCAATTTGGCCGTGCTCTGGAAGAAAGACGATCAGGGGTATAAAGTGGATTGGGAGCGTTTAGGCGAAGTATCGCGTTTGGCGGTACATTTCCTGGACAATCTTATCGACGTGAACAAATTCCCTCTTCCGGAAATAGAGAAGGCGACTCTGGCTACCCGCAAGATCGGCTTAGGGGTGATGGGCTGGGCTACGCTTTTGATCCGCCTGGGCATACCATATAACAGCGAGGAAGCGGTAGCTCTGGGAGAGAAAATCATGTCTTTCATTCTCAAGGAAGCCCAGAAAAAGTCCGAGGAATTAGCCAGGGAAAAAGGAGTTTTTCCGACCTATAAAGGCAGCACCTGGGAAAAACAAGGCATTAGGGTCCGCAACGCTACGCTGACCACCATCGCTCCTACCGGGACTATCAGTATTATTGCCGGGCCTTGTTCTTCGGGGATCGAGCCGTTGTTCGCCATTGTTTATTACCGCAACGTCATGGATAACGACAAATTGGTGGAAGTCGATCCTTTGTTCGAAGAGATTGCCAAAGAGCGCGGTTTTTACAGCCGGCAGCTCATGGAAAAGATCGCCGAATCCGGTTCTTTAGCCCATGTCGAAGGCGTGCCGGAAGACATCAAAAAAATATTCGTCACCGCCCATGATATTTCCCCGGAATGGCATGTTAAGATGCAGGCGGCGTTCCAGAAATATGTCCACAACGCCGTATCCAAGACTATCAACTTTCCGCATGAAGCGACTCTTGAGGACGTCAGAAAAGCTTATATGCTCGCGTATGACCTCAACTGCAAAGGCATTACCGTTTATCGCGACCGCAGCCGGGAAGAACAGGTTTTGAACATCAACCATAAATCCGAGTCTCCGGTGGCCAAAGAATCCAAAACCGAACCCGGCAAGATCACTCCCCGGCCACGGCCGGAAGTTGTTTTCGGCACGACCACTAAAGTCGCTACCGGCTGCGGCAATCTCTATGTGACCATAAACATAGACGAAGAAGGCCGTCCTTTTGAACTGTTTACCCAGATGGGCAAGGCCGGCGGTTGCGCGGGCAGCCAGCTGGAGGCAGTGGGCCGGATGGTTTCGTTGGCTTTCCGGGCCGGTGTCGAAGTTAAATCCATAATTGAACAGCTGCGTAATATTCGTTGCCCGTCCCCTTCCTGGGAGAAAGGCCAGAGGATATTCTCCTGCGCCGATGCTATTGCCCGGGTCATTGAAAGAAGGCTGGCTAACGCCCAGACCATTCATCCTATCCCGGCAGAGAACCAGGCTGCGATGGCTATGAAACGTTCCTTCGGCGAAGATATTCACCTGGAGATTGACTCTCAGGCAGATATAGTCGGGATGTGCCCCGATTGCGGCGGCGCTTTAAGGCACGAAGAAGGCTGCATCAAATGCCACTGCGGATATTCCAAATGTTAATTCGTTAAAGTTCCCGCTTCGGCACGGCAGTTCAGACGAAAATAACAGACCCTATTGAAGAAAATAATCTACATAGTTCTGGACGGTTTAGGCGACGAGCCAATAGCAGAGCTCGGCGATAAGACCCCTTTGGAGGCCGCTGTAACTGCTAACATGGACCGGCTGGCCCAGAAAGGGAGGACCGGTTTAGTCCATACTTTCTCTGCGGGGATAGCCCCGGAGTCGGATATCGCGGTAATCAGCCTTCTGGGTTATGATCCTAATAAATATTATACCGGCCGGGGCCCGCTGGAGGCTTTTTCCGAAGGAATAACCGTAAACGAAGGGAATCTGGCTTTGCGGGCCAATTTCGCTACCGTTGAAAGCGACGGTAAGACGATCAAAGACCGCAGGGTGGCCAGAAGCCTGACCACCGAAGAAGCTACTTTCCTGGCCAAAGAAATAAATACCAAAGTCGCGCTTTCCAGCGCGACTTTTGAGTTTAAGAACACCGTCGGCCATCGGGCTGTTCTGGTCATCAGAGGCATTCGTTCGAAACTCTCGGGCTGGATCACTAATACCGACCCGGCTTACGAGCGGCAGGGGATGTTCGGAGTGGCCCGGGAGAATTTCCCTTCAATTGTTTCTTTATCGACTCCGATGCCGGCTTTTGAAAACAATTTTGCGGCCATTGAAGCCGCCGGGCTTTTAAATGAATTTACGGAAAAATCTTACCGGGTTTTGGCTGAATCCGCGGTGAACAAAAGAAGGATTGAGCAGGGGCTCTTGCCTGCGAACCTGGTTTTATGCCGTTCAGCCGGGGATAGCCTGCCGAAATTTATTAATATCTCGGAATTGTATAAGATAAAATTCGGCTGTTTTGTGGAAATGCCGGTTGAACGGGGGATCGCGCTTTTGACCGGCATGGAAATCGCCGATGTTCCCTCTTCCAGCGGCCATCTGGACGTGGATTACCCGGTCTGGGCCAAGGTGGCCCTGGATTCGTTTAACCGCTATGACGGGCTTTATGTCCATATTAAAGGCCCGGATGATCCCGGCCATGACGGAGATTTCTTGAGGAAAAAAGAGATAATCGAAGCTATCGATAAGTATTTTTTCCCCGCGCTGATCTCCGGGATCGATCTGAAAGATTTTGTGGTCTGCGTCACCTCTGACCTGTGCACGGTCTGCAATATTAAAGCCCACTCGGCGATCCCGGTGCCGATACTCGTCTGCGGCTCGAACATTAAACCCGACGGCTCTTTAAGTTTTTCCGAGAGAGCCTGCGCCTCCGGCTCGCTGGTAGAGCTGGCCGGCCAGGACATCCTGCCTTTTATTGTAAAATCCGCACAAGAGTAGTATAATAATACAAATATTTTTAATTCTTTAAATTAGCGATATGGAAAACGAAAAAAGTGAAACCATTATTCTCAGGCCAGAAGGAGTAGAAGGAGGGGTTTGGGCTTCAATATTGCTGGCGGCATTTTTATTAATTATTTTTATAAAGACGCCTGCATATTCGTCATTTAAGGCTTTGCCGGTTTTTTTAATACTATTTTCTCCTTTATATATTTTTTTGGTGGTTCACATCTTCGAGAATTACCGGATTATAATCCGGGAAAGCAAGATTTCGTTTCCTAAGACTGATACAAATGGTTTCCTGTTATTCTTTGCTCTGGGAAGGCTTACCATCGATATATCATCCATACGTAGGATTATTAAGTATCCTTCGTTATTCGATGGTAATCGTATGGGGGAAAGCTATCCTGGGGAATGTCAGAAAATCTCCATAACTTATCTCAATGCTAAACAGGGCATATATCTGGCGTATTCTTTCTGGGGGAGCGAGTTAATCGAAGAGCTTATAAATGAGATCCTGGAAAGAAACGAAAATGTGCAAATAATAGATTACAACCATTTGATTGAAAAGTAATTTTCCTTCGCCAATCCATACGAGTTTTTAATTCCTGTAATAACTATTTTTTTAAAAAACATGAAAGATTGCGACGTTATAGTTATCGGAGCCGGACATGCCGGAATTGAAGCTTCCCTGGCCGCGGCCAGGATGGGCTGTTCGACTTTGATGCTCACCCTGGATGTTGATACTATCGGCCATATGAGTTGTAACCCGGCGATCGGAGGAGTGGGCAAGGGCCAGCTGGTCAAGGAGATCGACGCTTTAGGCGGGGAGATGGGGAAGGCCGCAGACGCCTGCGGGATGCAATTTAGGATCCTCAACGCTTCTAAAGGGCCGGCAGTGCAATCTTCCCGGGCTCAGATCGACCGCAGCCTGTATAAGGATTACATGAAAAAAACGGTTTTGGCCCAGAAAAATTTAAAGGTCAAAGCCGCGCAGGTCGCTAAATTGATCGTCAAGAATGATCTTATCCTGGGGATCATAACCGACCAAGACGAAGAAATACTTTCTAAGACCGTGGTTATTTGTTCGGGGACTTTTCT
>JAPLLS010000004.1 GCA_026387435.1 Candidatus Omnitrophota bacterium | reverse complement strand
GATCGAGGAGATCGTTGGAGAAATCGAAGAATGCCACACTTCTGGCAACGGCTGCGAAAACCCCAGAAGTGAGGGGAAGTTCCACCTTCGCGGTTAGCGTATTTCTCCTTCACGTAATGTTCGCAGATTTCTATTGACCTTAATTACGGCAGGTATATAATATCACTCATATTGGGATTTTTACAACCTACAAGGAGGCAGTAAAATGGCAGAAAAAGGATATTGCGTGAAATGTAAAGAATCCAAGGAAATGAAAGACGAAGAGAAAGTAACTATGAAGAACGGCCGTAATGCGATGAAGGGCAAATGCCCGACCTGCGGGACCGGGATGTATAAGATCATGGGAAAGAAATAAAAGTCTTTATCCTATACTTTAAGGATATTTGTGTTGTGTAAGACAGCAGGCTTTTAAAAGGAGGGCAAGTAAAATAGACTCGAAGAAATTAGCTTTACGTATAGTGGATGCCGCCAAAGACAAATTAGGCGAGCAGCTAACGGTTCTGGATATGCGCGCGCTTACTAGCTTCTGCGATTATTTCGTGATCGTAACCGCCGGGTCTATGCGGCAGGTAAATGCTATCTCCGACTCTATACAGGACGAATTAGCAAAAGACAGGATAAAACCTCTCTCTCAGGTCAGATCCAACGACCAATCCGGTTGGATAGTTCTGGATTTCAACTCGGTGGTCGCCCATATATTCTATGAACCAATGAGGGAGTTTTATGCTTTAGAGCATCTTTGGGCGGATGCCAAGAAGGTCCGCCTGAGCAAGAAACTTGTCGCAAAAAAGCTTTAGCCAGCCCAAATAATCAATCTGTTTTTCTAAAGAGACTATCTCAAATACACTAATAACATGGAAAACAACATTGAGCTTGCGCTTAAGGATATTATCTGGGCCGGCCTGAAAGAGGCTGGGCTGGATAGTTTCTGCTGCCGCGAGGATATCGGGTTGGAATTCGCTCCGGCTCCGGGCTTCGGGGATATTTCCAGCAATGTCTGCATGCGCCTGGCTAAATCCGCGAAGAAAGCGCCGATCGCGATCGCCAACGAGCTCGCCCAAAAGACCGGCAAGGCCCTGGGAAGCTCTCCTTTAAAGAAATATATCAGCGAGATCAAAGCCCAAGGAGCAGGGTTTATAAATTTTTATCTGGCTCCGGTTTATTTCTGGGAGGAGTTGCAGCGGATACTCGACAAGAAACAGGATTTTGCCCGGTCTGACCTGGGTAAAACCGAGAAAGTGATGATCGAGTTCGTCAGCGCCAATCCTACCGGGCCTTTATCCGTGGCCCATGCCCGTCAGGCTGCCGTGGGAGATGCCCTGGCCAACATTATGTGCTACCTGGGCTTTGACGCTCAAAAAGAATATTACCTTAATGACGAAGGCAACCAGATCAATATCCTGGGGAATTCGGTAAAGACCAGGCTCGCGCAGTTGAACGGGGAGAAGGTCGAATTCCCCGAGAATTATTACCAGGGCGATTATATCGTGGAGATGGCCCGAGAGATCAAGGATAAGAAGTTGAAAGTCGAGGACTTTTCGGAATACGCCGGGAATTACATCCTGGAAATCATCAAACAGGAATTAAAAGATTTTCACGTGGAGTTCGCCTGCTGGTTCAGCCAGAAGGAATTGCGCAAAAGCGGAAAGATCGAAGAGGCTTTCAAGTATTTAAAGGAAAAGGGATTTTTGTACGAGCAGGATGGGGCTTTATGGTTTAAATCCACCCAGTTCGGGGATGATAAGGACCGGGTGGTCATTAAAAGCGACGGCTCATATACTTATCTGGCCCCGGATATCGCGTATCACCGGGAGAAATATCGCCGGGGTTTTAAAAGAGTGATCAATATCTGGGGGCCGGATCACCACGGTTATATCAGCCGGCTGAAAGCCGCGGTCGCGGCTTTAGGCCAGGATCCGGAAACGTTGTCGGTTCTCATCGTGCAGCTGGCTTCGATATTCCGGGAAGGCAAGCCTATCGAGATGTCTACCCGCAGGGGCCAGTATATAACTTTGCGCGAGGTGCTTGATGAAGTGGGGGTGGATGTCTCGCGGTTTTTCTTTATGATGCGCCGGACGTCCAGCCATTTGAATTTCGACCTGGAAACCGCGAAAAAACAGACTCCGGAAAACCCGGTTTATTACATTCAATACGCTTATGCCCGGATCAGCAGTATTTTGCGTCAGGCGGGCCTGAGTGAAACAGCGGTTAGCGATGAGCTGTCGTTATTGAAAGAAAAAGAAGAGATCGATTTGATCCGTAAACTCTGGCAGTTCGCTTACATTCTTAAAGTTTGTTTGAAGACCCTGGATCCTTACATGCTGACGGTTTATTTGCAGGAAGCCGCCGAGACTTTTCATAAATTTTACGATTGCCACCGGGTTCTGGGGACCGACCAGGCTCTGACCGCGGCCAGGACCAGCCTGATCAACGCCACCAGGATTGTCCTGGCAACCGGCTTGGGATTACTCGGAGTTTCCGCTCCAGAACGTATGTAATAACATGGCTCCTACCAAGATACTCAATATTACCGCCCCGGATCCCGTCCTTACGAAATCTCTAAGTTATGAACTTGGCATCTCTGCGGTGATCGCCCAGCTTTTGATCAACCGCGGCATTAAGACCGGCGCGGAAGCCGAAAAATTCCTTTCCCCAAAGCTGGAGGATTTGCTTGACCCTTTTTCTTTCCCGGACATGCCCCTGGCCGTTAATTTCATCAAGAAAGCCGTAAAGAACAAAGATAGGATCATGGTCTTCGGGGATTACGACGTCGACGGGGTTACCTCTTTAGCCGTGGTAGAAAATTCCCTGAAATCTCTCGGCGCGGATGTTTGCCATTACATCCCGCACCGGGTCAACGAAGGCTACGGATTAAGCAAGAACATCAGCCGGATATGCCGGGATAAAGGGATCAAGCTTTTGATCACGGTTGATTGCGGGACCAATAGTTCAACTTTGGTCAAATAGCTGCGCGAAAATAAGATCGAGGTGGTGATCACCGACCACCACGA
>JAPLLS010000123.1 GCA_026387435.1 Candidatus Omnitrophota bacterium | reverse complement strand
GTGGCGATAAAAATATTCGAAGCGGAAATTTTAGTTTTAACCCTGAGGATGGTCTGAATGAACAGGCTCTGGTCCTTATGCAAAGCCAGGAATTGTTTGGGCTCTAATGTCCGGCTTTGCGGCCAGAAGCGGGATCCCTGTCCTCCGGCAAGCAGTATCGCATAATTATGATTAGCCATACTTAAACTCCTATTAAAAATCAGGGACGGTTCTCATTTATTTCTAAGGACGTTTCCCGATTAAAAATAAATGAGAACCGTCCCCTATTTTTCGATTTTCAGGAATCTGCGGCTGCCGATCTTTAAAACTCCCGCGGAATTTATCTTAGCCCCGATATCACTGATCTTAACCCCTTCAAATTCCACTGCCGACTGCTGGATCAGCCTGCGGGTCTCGTTCTTGCTCTTGACCAGGCCTGATTCCGCGCAAATATCCACAACCGGTTTTTCGCCGATCAATTTATACACCGGCATATCCGCAGGAAGTTCTTTGGAAGCAAATACCCGACTGAATTCTTCGGCGGCTGTATCCGCCTCGCTTTGCCCATGATATTGAGTTATTATCGATTTGGCCAGCCGGACTTTTGCTTCTTTGGGATGGAGCTTTTTTACCTCATCCAAGTTCTCGTCGGTAAGCAGAGTATAATACTTAAACATTAATCCGTCGGAAATTGACATGATTTTGCCGAACATATCCCCGGGTTTATCATTGATGGCGATGTAATTGCCCAGGGATTTACTCATCTTATTGATTCCGTCAGTGCCTTCCAGAAGGGGCATGGTTAAAACCACCTGAGGCTCTTGACCAAAATCTTTTTGCATATCCCGGCCTACCAGAAGATTAAAAATCTGATCCGTGCCACCCAATTCTATATCGGCTTTAAGGTGAACCGAATCATAACCCTGCAAAACCGGGTACATGAATTCCAGTAACGATACATCCTGTTTGTTATCCAACCTTTTTTTAAAATCTTCCCTGGCGAACATCTGAGATACTGTAACATGCATGGTCAGGCTGAGATACTGGGCAACACTCAGTTTCTCGAACCATTCGCTATTGAAAACTACTTTGACCTTATCCAGATCCAAAACTTTGCCGACTTGTTTTTTGTAGGTTTTCGCGTTCTCAATGACCTCTTCCTTGCTCAAAGTTTTCCGTAAAGCCGCCTTGCCGGTCGGGTCCCCGATCTGGGCGGTAAAATCACCGATCAAAAAATAAACCTCATGGCCCAGATCCTGAAACTGGCGCATTTTGCGCAATAATACCGTGTGGCCCAGATGAATATCCGGAGCAGTGGGGTCAAAACCTGCTTTCACCCGCAAAGGCCGTTTTTCTTTTTGGCAGATCTCTAATTTACGGACCAACTCCGCCTCGGAAATTATTTCCACAGCGCCGCGCTTGATAACTTCTAACTGTTGCTTAATATCCATAGCATCCTACCTTAGGTAACCTCGTAGGTTATACCGTGTATAACCTACGAGGTTGTACAGGTTATTGAATTAGAGTTTCGCGGAAAGGCCGATCTTGCCCTGTTCCACGTCAACCTTGATGACTTTAACGTTGACCTTGTCGCCGGGTTTAAGAGACTTGAGCTTCT
>JAPLLS010000074.1 GCA_026387435.1 Candidatus Omnitrophota bacterium | reverse complement strand
ACAGAGCCAAGGCAACACGGGTGGTAGTGGAGAAGTTGATCACCATGGGCAAAGAGGGATCGCTGGCCAAGAAGCGGATGGCCTATGATATACTCGGAGACCATAAACTGGTAAGCATTCTTTTTTCCGATATCGCTCCCCGGTTCAAAGACCGCTCCGGCGGATATACCCGGATCCTTAAGCTCAACACCCGGCGCGGAGACGACGCGAAAATGGTTATTTTCGAGTTGACCGAGATCAAGGAAGACAAAAAAAAGGCCAAGGCCGAAAAAGACCAAAAGAAACAGGCTCCGGTAAGCAAAGAAGAATCCGGTAAAGAAACGATTGAAGTCGAAGAGAAGCCTAAGATCGAGACTGCGGTGACCGATAAAGTGACCGAAAAACATCCGGTACAGAAGAAGCCTGCCAAGAAATTCCTGGGCGGGATAAGAAATATTTTTAAGAAGGAAAGAGATTTTTTATAAGCTTAAAAATATATTCATGCGTATAGATACCAGATTATCGGAAAGAGTCAGAAAAGTCAATCCTTCCCCGACCTTAGCCATTACCGCTAAAGCCAAGAAACTTAAGGCGGAAGGAAAAGACGTAGTCACTTTTGCTGCCGGGGAGCCGGATTTTGACACTCCCGAGCCTATTAAGCTGGCGGCAATAGAGGCGATCAATTCCGGTTTTACAAAATATACGCCGACCACCGGTATCCCCGAGTTAAAAAGCCTTATCTGCGAAAAATTCCGCAAAGAAAACCAGATCAATTACGATTCCAAGCAGATCGTGGTTTCCTGCGGCGCCAAGCACAGTATTTTTAACGCGATGTTCGTGCTGGTGGATAAATGCGACGAAATTCTGATCCCCAGCCCTTACTGGGTAAGCTACCCGGAAATGGTCAATCTCTGCGAAGGGATACCGCGTTTTATCAAGACCTCCCCCGAGAATTCCTTCAAGATGACCGTGGATGACTTGAAGAAGAATATCAGTTCCAAGACCAAACTGCTGGTTTTAAACAGCCCATCGAACCCTACCGGATGCGTTTATAGTAAAGAGGAACTTGCCAAGATCGCCGAGATGTGTGTCGCTAAGAAAATTTTCGTTATCAGCGACGAGATTTACGAAAAGATAATTTTCGACGGTTTGAAGCATACTTCCATCGCAACTTTTGGCAAGGATATTTACGATCTTACCGTTACCGTGAACGGTCTTTCCAAGAGCCATTCCATGACCGGATGGCGCATCGGCTATCTCGGAGGCCCGCTGGATATAGTCAACGCCATATCTAATTTCCAGGACCATTCGACTTCTAATCCTGCTTCTATCAGCCAGAAGGCTGCCGTAGCGGCATTGAGCATGACCGGCAGCTTCTCTAAAGAAATGTCTTTAGAATTCCAGAAGAGAAGGGATTATATCGTCAAGCGCCTGCAAGGAATGAAAAAAATATCATATGTACTGCCTTTAGGCGCTTTCTATATTTTTTGCGATATATCCAAGACAAATTTGGATTCCATGGCTTTTTGCACCCGGCTTTTGGATGAATTATTGATCGCGGCCATTCCCGGGATTGCTTTTGGGAACGACGACTACGTTCGTTTAAGTTTCGCCACTGGGTTCAAGGCCATTGAGAAGGGTATGAACCGGCTCGAAGGCTGGCTGGCTAAAATTTAAAAAATGGGAAAAACAATTGCGGAAAAAATATTAAGTGCACACGCCGGCAAAGATCTGTCGGCCGGCGATTTTGCCATTTGCAAAGTTGATTTTACTTTTGGCCAGGACGGCACATCATCGATAATCATCGACCGGGTCAAAGAGATGAGGCTTCAAGAGCTAAAAACCAGGTTTTGCATGGTTATCGACCATTCTTCTCCATCGCCGAGCGAGGGGGTTTCCCGAGTGCACAAAAAGATGCGCGATTTCAGCCGTGAATTTAAAGTCGGACTTTTCGATATCGGCTGCGGGGTCTGCCATCAGGTGATCCCCGAATCGGGTATGATCCTTCCCGGGGATTTGGTTTTAGGCGCTGATTCGCATACCTGTACTTACGGTGCATTGGGGGTGTTTTCGACCGGAGTGGGTTCAACTGATCTTGCCGTGGCTTTATCGACGGGTAAGAACTGGTTCAAGGTGCCGCCGAGCATTAAGATGATCGTCAAGGGCAAGGTGCCCAAAGGGATCTTTGCCAAAGACATAATCCTGCATATTATCGGCAAAGTGGGAGCTAACGGGGCGACCTACAAAGCTATCGAGTTCTGCGGCCCGGTGATCGACAAAATGGATATCGATGCTAGAATGACCATGTCCAACATGGCGGTGGAGATGGGAGCCAAAGCAGGGTTCATGCCTTGTGACGATAAAACTTTGGCCTGGTTCAAAAAAAGACTTCCTAATGCCCGGAAAATAAAAGGTGTTTCCGCTGATAAAGATGGCGTGTATGAAAGCACTATGGAGTTCGACATCTCAAAGCTTAAGCCTCAGGTTTCGATCCCGCATAATGTCGATACGGTAACTGACGCCGATAAATTAAAATCTGTTAAAATTCACGAGGCTTTCCTGGGCACTTGCACTAACGGCAGGTATGATGATCTAAAAGTAGCGGCTAAGATGCTCAAGAACAAGAAGATTTTCCCGGGGGTGCGTTTCATCGTGGCCGCGGCTTCCCGCGATATCTATTTGCAAGTTTTAAAATCCGGTTTTATCGATACTTTTATAAAAGCGGGGGCAGCCGTAGTTGTGCCGGGATGCGGCCCGTGCGTGGGAACCCACAACGGGGTTCCGGCGGACGAAGAGACCGTGGTCTCTACGGCAAATCGTAATTTTAAGGGTCGGATGGGCAACCCTAAAGCGTTTATTTATTTAGGCTCGCCTGCAACAGTCGTCGCTTCGGCTATCGAGGGCAGGATCGCCGATTGCAGAAAGTATTTATAAAGGGGGCAATAATGGAAATACATGAATTGCTGTTGCTGTGTATAAAAAAACGCGCGTCCGATCTGCATTTAACCGAGAACGAGCCGCCGATTTTGCGTATTGACGGCAAGCTTCACCGCACCGATCTTCCGGTTTTGACCAGGGACGCTTCGAAAAAAATGATCTACGGCGTTTTAACCGATTCCCAGAAGGAAATGTTCGAGCGCGATCTGGAACTCGATTTTTCTCTGGCTCTTCCGGGGTTGGACCGTTTCAGGGTCAATGTCCACCTTCAGAAAGGTTCGGTGGAAGCGGCGTTTAGAAGGATACCTCTGGAGATCCCCAGCGTCGAACAACTTGGGCTTCCTCCCGTAGTTCTGGATCTGGCGCGCAAACCGAACGGGCTTGTTCTGGTCACCGGACCTACCGGAGTCGGGAAGACCACGACCCTGGCGGCGATGATCGACCTTATAAACAATGAACGCGAATGCATGATGATGACCATCGAAGACCCGATCGAGTTCATTTACACCAATAAAAAAGCGGTCATCAAACAGAGGGAAGTTTATTCCGACACGCATTCTTTTGCCGACGCGCTCCGCCATTGTTTGCGCCAGGACCCCAATATCATCGTGGTCGGAGAAATGCGCGATTTGGAGACCATCTCCACGACACTGACCGCGGCGGAAACCGGCCACCTTGTATTTGCCACTCTGCATACTCCGGACGCCCCGCAAACGATCGAAAGAATTATCGACGTATTTCCTCCTTATCAGCAGGCCCAGGTGAAACTTCAGCTGGCCGACTGCCTTCAGGGGGTCATGTCCCAGCTTTTGATCCCGCACGCTTCCGGACAGGG
>JAPLLS010000048.1 GCA_026387435.1 Candidatus Omnitrophota bacterium | reverse complement strand
GCGGCGAACCTCGTGGATGCGGGCCGCGAGCACCTCGTCGGAGATGGGGCGGCCGTCGACCTGGATGCGCTCGTGGAAGCGCACCAGGTGCGGGGAGGTGTAGAGCCCCACCCGGTGCCCGGCCAGGCGCAGGGCCTCGGCGGCCATCGCGCAGGTCGAGCCCTTTCCGTTCGTCCCGGCGACGTGGAGGACGGCGAGGTCGCGCTCGGGACGCCCGAGCGCGTCGAGGGCCCGCTCCATGCGCTCGAGACCGAAGCGCATGGCCAGCGGCCGCAGCGAGTCGAGGTAGTCGTTCGGGCCCATGCGCCCCGGTGCGTCGCCGCCGGCGCGCTAGCCGAGCAGCGAGATGATCTGCGCCAGGCGCTCCCTCATCTGCAGGCGCGGGACGATGGCATCGATCATTCCCCTCTCCAGGAGGAACTCGCTGCGCTGAAAGCCTGGCGGGAGCTTCTCGCGAATGGTCTGCTCGATGACCCGCGGCCCGGCAAAACCGATAAGAGCTTTAGGTTCGGCGATGATTATATCGCCTAAGCCCGCAAACGAAGCCATGACCCCGCCCATCGTAGGATTGGTTAAAACCGAGATAAAAGGCAATCCGGCTTTGTTGTGATACTTCAGGGCGGCTGAAGTTTTAGCCATCTGCATCAAGGAAAACATCCCTTCGTACATCCTGGCCCCGCCGCCTGAGCCGGAAACAATGACTAAAGGCAGTTTGTTCTTGGTCGCTGTTTCAATAGCCCGGGTGATCTTTTCGCCGACTACCGAACCCATCGAGCCCATGATAAAACGCGAATCGGTGACCGCGACCACCGTTTTTTTAGCGTCAATAAGCCCTTCCCCGGTGATCACCGCATCCTTTAATCCGGTAGAAGCCTGGTCCGCGGATAATTTATCCTTATAAGTTTTAGGGCCTTTGAATTCCAGCGGGTCGGCCGAAACCATGGAATGATCAAATTCGGCAAAAGTGCCCTTATCCACAAGAAGCGCGATCCGGGCAGACGCCACCAGAGAAAAATGGTAATCGCATTTCGGGCAGACAAAAAGATTTTCATCGAGGTTCTTGTTGAACAATACTTCCCCGCAGCCCTCGCACTTTGTCCAGAGCCCTTCCGGGATCTCTTTTTTCTTTAAACGAACGATAGTGTATTTTGGTTTGCCGAATAACGCCAAATCTATACCTCGTGTTTATTGATGACCAGCCCCGAGATGACTTTGGGATAAAAATAGGTCGACTTCGGAGGCATCTTCTCGCCTTTCAAAGCCACGGAAGTTATCTGATTGATCTTGGTCGGATTGAGCAAAAATGCCATATAGGTAAAATCATTTCCGCAAGCCTGGAGCAGTTCTTCGGTATTGGCGGAAAAAGTTAAACTTTTTTTGTCTTCCAGATCAAGGTTGAGGATCCTTTCCAGGACAGTCGCATTCAATATCGAAACATCCAGGTTGCGGTATTCCGCGGGCTTGTCGATCATCAATTTATCCAGGATCCTGACGTTACGCAGGCGCAGCAGCCAGTATCTTTTGGAGTTATGCATCCCGATCACGTGTTCCGCCACTCCGGCCTTAGCCAGGAGGAAGAAAAATCTGGTTTGATCCCTGATTTCTTCCACGGAGAAATATTCGTTTAATTTTGCGTTTATGGCGGTCATATCCGGCCGGTTATCGAGTTTGACCAAACGATGGATCGGCAAAACCGTAAGCCCCAGCGGATCGATATTGGTAAAATAAGCTAAAACGTAATTAAAGCTCTCTTGCCCGTTGCCCGATGAAATATTCTTTTTAATCTCGTCACGCCAGGCGCAGGCGACTTCGTAACGGTGGTGGCCGTCGGCGATAAAAATATTCTCAGCCGCCATCTTCTCCTGAACTTTATTTAACAACTCCGGCTCATCGAGGCGCCACAATTTATGGGAGGTTTTTTCATCGTCTACGATATTGATGAAAGGCTCCTTGTTCCTGATGTGCGGTAAAAGCGACTGGGCAACCACCTTTTTTTTATCCTCAAAGATCACGAATATCGGGCTCAAGTTGGCTTTGACCTGCCGGATAAGCTTCAAGCGGTCTTCCTTAGCCTCTAAGTGGGTATGCTCATGGCCGAAGACCGATGATTTTTGCTCCTCAAGCCTCAAGAGCGCAAGGAATCCCACCCGGCTTCTTTTTTCGCCTTTAATGGAATATTCCTGGCGGTAAAAATAAACCGCAGGCTTAGGATCCTGAACCAGTATATTTTTCTGGAGTAAATCGCGGAAATAATTCCCCGCCGATTCATATTTGTCCTGGCCCGCAACGTCTTCGGCCAGTTCCATATGGATGAGATTAAACGGGCTGAGCTCGTGGAAGTACTTTTGCCGGGCCGGAGAAATAATATCATACGGCGGGCAAACCACCTTGGAAAGGTCTTTTACTTCATTTTGATTATAAATTACTGCTTGAAAAGGGCTTATTTTAGCCATTTATAGAATATCACTCCGATAAAACCGCCGGCGCAAGTTCCGATGGTGTCTACTATCAGGTCGAAACCGGAACAATCCCGGCCAGGGGTAAACATTTGATGAAATTCATCGCTGGCGCCGTAGGCAAATCCGAAAATGACCGTAAAAATAAACAGCTGCAACCGGATAAGCCGGGAACCCGTATTCTTCAACGCCCGGTAGAAAAACAAGGCAAGTATAGCATAGATTGCTCCGTGAAACAAGATATCTTCATGGGGGAATAACGAAGGAATGTCTTTGCCGGTTATGCTTGAAGCGTAGAAAATTAAGCCCATGCACATTATTACCGGAAGCCAGAGATTAGTTAACCGCTTATAGCGGTTAGTGGCTATGCTTACAGCCATGGCATCCTTCCTTGGGGCAGGCATTTCCGGTATTAATAGAAGGACTGGCTTTACCGGGCTTTTTGTAGTCTGTGGAATAAAAGCCGGATCCTTTAAAGATTATCCCCGAACCTGAACCGATCAAACGCTTGAGTTTTTCCCCGCATTTGGGGCATTTGGTCAAATGCTTCTCGCTCATTTGTTGAAAAGCCTCGAAAGTGTTGGAACATTTAGTGCATTCGTAGTCGTACGTCGGCATATCTGTCTCCTATCTGGAAATCCGGGCAAATTCTTCCATCAACCGGCGCTGCTCGGAACTCAACTTGACGGGTATGTCCACGATAACCCTGACTAATTCGTCGCCGGTTCCTCTGGAGTGGACATCCGGGATACCTTTTTCCCTTAACCTGAAGATTTTCCCGCTCTGGGTGCCTGGGGGTATTTTCATTTCAACCTTACCGGTTAAAGTGGGAACTTCCACTTCAGATCCTAAAACCGCCTTGCTTAAACTGATGTTAACCTCAGCCAGAATGTCATTCCCATGGCGCTGGAATACCGAATGAGGCCTGACTTCAATGACCACATAAAGATCGCCTCTGCCGGCTGTTCCGGCCTCGCCTTCTCCTCTGACCCGCAGGTTCGATCCGGTATCCACTCCGGCGGGGATCTTTACCTTGATATTCTGGGTCTCTTTTCTTCTGCCTTCCCCGCGGCATTCAGGACAAACTGCCTGGATGATCTCTCCCTGGCCCCGGCATTTGGGGCAGGTCTGGGCCAACTGGAAAAATCCGCTGGAAACTACCACTCTTCCGGAACCCCGGCACTGGGAACAGGTAACTTTCTTGGTTCCCGGCTTGGCGCCGCTGCCTGAACAGGTAGGGCAGATCTCATAACGCGGCACGGTAATGGGTTTCTCCACTCCGGTTGCCGCCTCTTCCAAAGTTATCTCTTCGGTTATTTCCAGATCCCTTCCCCGGGTATGTCCTCTTGCGCCGCGTTGCCGGGAACCTCCGCCGAAGACATCAAAGCCTAAATCGCTGAAAAGATCTTCGAACAACCCTTCACCACCGCCGCCCGCGCCCCCAAAAATCGAGCTAAAATCTGCTCCTCTAAATTTATCCTCGTAGGCGTATTTCTGATCGACACCGGCGTGGCCGTATTGATCATAGACCTCGCGTTTCTGCGGATCGGATAAAACCGCGTAAGCTTCGGAAATTTCCTTGAATTTTTCCTCAGCCGCTTTTTTCTGTTCTTGCGGCACCCGGTCAGGATGAAATTTAAGCGCAAGCGTACGATAAGTTTTTTTGATCTCATCTACATTTGCGCTTTTGGAAACTCCCAGAATCTCGTAATAGTCGCGTTTAGCCGCCATAAATCTCCATTAACCGTTACAATCTACCGTTACAACCTACGAGGTTATTCAGGTTAAGTTATTTCTCTTCCTTAAAGTCCGCGTCGATGATGTCGTCCTTGGGTTTAGCTTCGGACTTAGGTTCTTCTTGCGGCTGCTTGGGCCCGGCGGATTGCGCACCTGCCTGGCCGGCGGCGCCTGCTTCGCCAGCCTGCTGCTGTTTGGCGGAAGCCTGCTTATAAACTTCCTCGGCCAGCTTATGCGAAGCTTTTGAGAGTTCCTCCATGCCTTTTTTTATCTTATCAATGCTCTTATCTTTTATGGAGGTCCTCAAGTCCGTAAGCTTGGCTTCGATATCTCCGCGCTCAGTCTGGCTTACTTTATCGCCGTAGTCTTTCAGCGCTTTTTCGGTGGAATAAGCCAGGACATCGGCCTGGTTAATTACCTCAACTTCTTCTTTTTTCCTGGCGTCTTCGGTCGCGAATTTCTCGGCGTCCTTGACCATCTTCTCGATCTCTTCCTTGGACAGCTTCTTGGGCGCGGTGATCCTTACGGACTGCTCTTTGCCGGTGCCCAGGTCTTTGGCTGAAACATGGACGATCCCATTAACGTCAATGTCAAAAGCTACTTCGATCTGCGGAACTCCGCGCGGCGCCGGGGGGATCCCGACCAGGTCGAACCTTCCCAGTTCCACGTTATCGTCAGCCATCTGGCGCTCGCCCTGGAGCACCCGGATAGTCACCGCGGTCTGATTCTCCGCAGCCGTGGAAAATATCTGGCTTTTCTTGGTAGGAATGGTGGTGTTCCTTTCAATAAGCTTGGTATTAACCCCGCCCATAGTCTCAATGCCCAGGGATAACGGGGTAACATCCAGAAGCAGAACATCCTTCATGTCGCCCTTGATGATTGCGACCTGAACCGCGGCTCCCAAAGCCACGCATTCCATGGGATCGATCCCACGCTCGATCTTTTTGCCGATATAATCCTCGACGAATTTCTGAACGATCGGCATCCGGGTCGGACCGCCTACCAAAATAATCCTGTCGATTTGGCCAGAGGAAAGTTTGGAATCCTTTAACGCCCCTTCCATCGGAGTACGGCAACGGTCGATGATCGGACCTACTAATTCTTCCAGCTTGGCCCGGTTGATCGACATGGTCAAATGTTTCGGCCCTGAAGCATCGGCGGTAATAAAAGGCAGGTTGATGTCCGTGGTCAGGCTCGAGGACAATTCGATCTTGGCTTTTTCCGCGCCTTCTTTCAAACGCATCATCGCCATTTTGTCGTTACGCAGATCGATGCCGGTCTCTTTTTTGAATTGCCCGGCGATGTATTCGATCATCACATTATCCATATCCGTTCCGCCCAACTGGGTATCTCCGTGGGTAGCCTTGACCTCAAATACTCCCTGGGCCATTTCCATGATCGTGACATCCAGGGTTCCGCCGCCCAGATCAAAAACCATGATCTTCTGTTCTTTTTGCGATTTTTCCAGTCCGTATGCCAGGCACGCAGCTGTGGGTTCGTTGATGATCCTTAGAACTTTCAACCCGGCGATCTCTCCGGCATCCTTGGTCGCCTGCCTCTGATTGTCGTCAAAATAAGCCGGACAGGTAATAACCGCTTCTTCCACCTTATCCCCTAAATAAGCTTCGGCATCTTCTTTTATTTTTTGCAGGATAAAGGCGGATATCTGCTGGGGAGTATATTCCTTGCCGTGAGCCTTGAACTTGAAATCCTGGCCCATTTTCCTTTTCGCGGCGTAAATAGTCCCCTCCGGGTTGATAGCCGCCTGCCTCCTGGCCGGCTCGCCAACCAATCTCTGGCCTTCTTTAGTGAACGCCACATAAGAAGGAAATGCTTTCCCGGAAGCAACCCCCGCACCTTCCGCTGACGGGAGTATTACCGGGCGGCCGCCTTCCATTACCGCAGCCGCTGAGTTTGAAGTTCCCAAATCGATCCCTATGACCTTTGCCATAATCCACCTCCTCAATTTTTTCAAAACATTATTTTAGAAGAAAAAATTGACCCCGAGCCGGGATACGGCGAGGGGGAGAAATTTTTCCTTATTTTTCCTGTTTATCTTCCTTTGCAACATCCTTGCTTTTTTTCTTGGACACCTGCACTTTTGCCGTGCGGATGACTTTATCGTTAAAGGTATAGCCTTTTTGCATTTCTTCGACTACGGTATTCTCCGGTAATTCGTCTTTTTCCACCTGCATCAGGGCTTCGTGATAATTTGGGTCGAAACATTTCCCCTTGGCGCTGATACAACATACCCCGTTTTTCTTCAACAGGTCATGCAAGTGTCCCAGGATCATCTCCACCCCTTTCAAGAAGGCGACGTGATCCTCGTGTTTTTCCTGAGAAAGCTCAACGCTGCGCTCCAGTTCATCGGCGATGGTCAGAATATCGCAGAGAATATCTTCGTTGGCGAAACGCAGGAACTCGGATCTGTCCCTCTCCATACGTTTACGGGCGTTCTCAAAATCCGCCTGAAGCCGGACCAGCTTGTCCCAGTTCTCCTGGGCCTTGCGGCTGTCGGCTTTCAATTGCTCGTATTCGGACTCTTTGATCGTGATCGTCTTCTCCGGGCCCGACTTAGCCTGGAGAGCTTCCTGCAATTCAATTTTATCTTCGTGATTCTTTTTGTTATCCATTTTATTTTAATTTTCCGGTTATTTTGGGTTAGAACTCTTCCAGCACCGAGTTTAAAGTTCCGGAAATAAATTCTAAGGTAGAAACAGTTGAATCGTAACTCATCCTGCGGGGCCCAAGCACGGCTATTCTTCCGTCGTGTTTCTTGCCGCTGCGGTAAGGAGAAACCACCAGGGAGCAGACATCTTTGATATCATTACAGGCTATCTCAGTGCCGATATAAACCTTGAACGGCTGGCTTAATTGCTGGTTCAAAAGTTCGAGGATCTGCTTTTTCTCTTCCAAAAACTTCACCAGGACCGCTAATTTCTCCAGGTCGCGGAACTCGGGATGATCGAATATATTGCTTAAGCCCTTGTAGAAGATCCAATTGTCCCATTCTGAAAAAGAAACAATAGCCGTATAATGCGTCAGTTCCGCGATCATAACCGTAGTCTTCTCCAAAACATCCTCAAGAGAAGAAACCGGCGCCCGGTAACCGTTAATGATCAGCGTTTTTTGTTCCTGGTTCAACCCGTGCTCCGACATCAAGAAATCCACGTAATACCGGTAACCTTTATCCGTGGGCACGCGCCCGGATGAAGTATGGGGCTGAAAAAGGTAGCCGTCATCCTCTAATTCCGAAAGGATATTGCGCAGGCTTGCCGGACAGAGCTCGAAGTATTCCGCCATTTCATGAGAACTCACCGGAACGCCGGCGTTAATATAAGCGCTTACCGCCGCTGCCAGGACCCTGTTCTTTCTTTCTGTATGATCCACCGTCTTTACCATAGAATTTAGATTTTAACACAATCCGCTTTGCTGTCAATAAGTACTCCAAAACCACTTACCAACCTTTAATATTCGCCTTTTCCTTATCACCTCCCTTTTTAAGCCCTTTCTTAGCAGTCTCACCTAAAGAGCGCTAATACTAAAACAAAAAAAATCATTATTTTGTCTCTTTTTCCAAAATGATTTTAATCCCGCTAATGTTCACGCCTTTATCATCCATCAGATAATGCACATACTCCAGACGCTTAACATCATTTAAAGAATAATAACGATTTTTTTTGCCGACCCTTTTGGGAACGACTACCCCGGCTTTATCTAATTGCCGCAAAGTCCAAACCGGCAGATCAGAAAGTTTACTGGCCACACTGATCACATAAACCGGTTCATCCGGGCTGATATAAATATCAAAAGTAGGCATTACTTTTACCTCTTCTTCTCAGCTACGATAAATATAACATAAACTTATAATCTTGTCAAGCAAAATTAACAAAAATTATTAGGTAATCTAACTGATAATACGTATGTCTTTATCTTGTTGTAACTTATGTAATAAAACTTTAGGGCAGCTAAGCTGGATTTTAATGCTCTTTTGGAGGTATTTAATGGCAATAACTTTGCCCTCTTTATAAAAGAAATTCACCAGGTCCATCCGGCTATGAGGAATGGAAATTTCCAGGATCAGTAATTTTTCCGCAAAACAGTTTTGGATTTTTTCTAAAAGTTCTTCCAGGTTCTGTCGGGTTTTGGCGCTGATAGCTATGGAACCGTTGAATTCGTTTTTGATCTGACCGAGCCAGGACTGGTCATTCAAGCGATCGATCTTATTTAAAACCGTGATCATCGGCTTATCACTAACCCCTAATTCTTTTAAAACTTCGCCCACTGCCTGATTATGCTGATTGATCCGGGAGTGGCTGACATCCAGGACATGGATCAGTGCATCCGCTTCGATCACCTCTTCCAGGGTCGCCTTAAAAGCCTCGATCAGATTATGAGGAAGATCATGCAGAAAACCGACGGTATCCGAAATAACCACATTCTGGCCGTTAGGCAATTTCAAGCTTCGGGACAAAGGATCCAGAGTGGTGAACAAACCGTCATGGACAATTTGCCCGGCCTCGGTCAAAGCATTCAAAAGCGTCGATTTTCCGGCGTTGGTATACCCGACCAAAGCTACTGAAGGGATCGCTTTTTCTTTCCGGCGTTTCCGGATAGTCTGGCGGTGCAGTCCGACGTGCCTTAAATCTTCTTTTAATTTTTCGATCCGTTCCCGGATTCTTCTGCGGTCGATCTCCAGCTTCTGTTCTCCCGGCCCTCTGGAGCCGATGCCGCCGCCCATCCGGGAAAGAATAACTCCCTTTCCGACCAGCCTCGGCAATAGGTATTGAAGCTGAGCCAGCTCCACCTGCATTTTACCTTCCGGGCTTTTGGCGTGCTGGGCAAAAATATCCAGGATCAACTGAGTCCGATCAATAGTCTTCTTTCCAATAACCTCTTCCAGGTTTCTCTGCTGGGTTCCGGAAAGATCATGGCTAAAGATCACCAGGTTAACGTCCAATTCCTGGGCCAATAACCTGATCTCTTCGGCTTTTCCTTTACCTATATATAGGTTCGCAGTAGGCTGGTCAATGATCGCGCTGATATTATCGGCCACACTACCTCCGGTAGAAACCGTCAGTTCTTCCAGCTCCCTGGCCCGGTCCTCCAGCGGCCACAATTCCTTTTCCCCAAAACACTTTATACTAACCAACAACGCTTTTTCCATAGAGAAACACTTTCCAAGTCAATCGGGACAATGTACCTTGAGCATGCCGGAAACAGTTTTTTGATCAGTAATCCATTTAATGCGTTTGTCTTTGCGAAACCAGGTCATCTGCCGGCGAGCATAATGCCGGGTATTCTTTTTGATGAGCTCCCTGGCCTCCTTTAAACCGTAAAAGCCTTCCAGATAGCCCTGAACTTCCTTGATACCAATAGCATAACAACTGGTCCGGCTTAATTTCAGTTTAAGCAGTTTTTTTACCTCATTAACCAACCCCTGTCTGAACATTTTCTCTACCCGCTTATTAATTTTAAGATCGAGTTTAACGCGGGGAATATCCAAGCCCAGAATGTGAATATCGTATTTATTTCCCAGCCCGACCCTGGTCGCCTGCAATTCGGAGATAGGCTTTCCGCTGACCTCAAATACTTCCAGGGCCCGGACGATCCGCTTGGTATCATTAGGGTGGATCCTGGATGCTGCCTGGGGGTCAACTTTGGCCAGCCTCTGGTGAAGATACAAACTTCCCCTTCTGCCGGCTTGACAATAAAGTTTTTCGCGGATATTTTTGTCTTCGGCTTTTACCTTGAATATCCCGTCAATGACAATCGACATATACAACCCGCTGCCTCCCACAAATAAAGGAAGCTTGCCTTTCTTGTGGATCTCTTTGATCTTTCTCAGGGCCAGGCTGCGGTAACGCGAAACATCGAATTCTTTTTCCGGGTTCACTTCAGAGAGAAGATGATGGCGGACTTTTTTAAGCTCGGCTTTAGAGGGCTGCGAACTTAAGATCTCCATCCCCTTATAGATCTGCATGGAATCGCAGGAAATGATCTCGGCATTGAGCTTTTGGGCGATCTTAATCGCCAATACAGTTTTTCCCGCGGCAGTAGGGCCCACTAAAAATATAATTTGAGGCTTCATGCTTTAAAGGACGATCTTTGTGGGGTATCCTTTGGTTTTGAGTTTGATTTCCGCGTCTTTAGCTTCTTGCAGGCTGGAAAAACCTCCGATCCGGACCTTGTAGATCTTTTTATTAAAAGACTCGGCCAGGGAAATATAAGAAGCATAGCCCTGGGCCTTTAATTTCAAGGTCAGTTTACGGGCATTTTCCGCAGAAGAAAATGCGCCCACCTGAATGCTACAGCTGCCGGAAATCAATTCTTGGTCATGATCAACAGTTTTAATTGTTGGAGCCGCAGCGATATTTTCTTGCGCATTGACCGGTTTAGCCGCTTCAGAATTAACAATATTCCGCGTTGTAACAATCGGCTTACTTTTTGCAGCCGCAGGCCGGGAAACCTCCGGCACGTAAACATTCCGGAAACCCGGAAGAAATTCTTTATTACTCAAAGCTTCCGGGCTTTGGGAAAATTCATTTTTGAGCTTGGCCAAATAAAACTGATGTTTATCCCGGTTATTGGTTCTTTTTCCGACCTCGCTTAAACGGTAATAGACCGCCGGCTTAAGCTTGGTTTGCGGCCGGTGTTTCAACAATTCCCGGTAAATGCTTTGCGCTTTGGAGTAATCCCCTTTCATGAAGTAACTGTCTCCTAAGCCCAGCTTGGCCTCATCCTTAAATTTAGAATCGCGGTATTCATTAAGCACGATCTCGAAAATATCCGAAGCGCGCAGATAATTCCCCTCTTTAAGATAACTTAACCCCAGGATGTAATACACTTCATCCAGCCCCTTATGGGAGCTGGACTGGGCCAGGACATTTTCGCCTTCTTTAATGCAGGCAGAATAATTAGCGTTAAGAAAATAATTGCGCAGATTATCAAGGTTCAGAGCCAAGGCAACGCTGGCTCCTGCCAGAATAAATATAGCTGTTAACCCCAGGCTTTTAAACTTATTCATTTTTTGCCTTTTTATCGTGAAAAATCTTTTTCTGCAGCTCTAGGATTTGGGAGTGGCGCCGCTCTTTTTCCTCTTGGGGAACATCATCCACCCATTTCAGCGCTTCGGTATTCGGCCGGGGTGAATATTTAAATATATACGCCGCGTCAAATCTTACGGATTTTACCAGATCATAAGTTTTCTGAAAATCATTTTCGGTTTCCCCGCAAAAACCCACGATAATATCCGTAGTCAACCCGCCACCCGTAACAATTTTACGATAATTATCCGCTAAGTCCAGATAAAATTTCCGGGTGTAGCCGCGGTTCATGGATTTAAGGATCTTATCCGAACCGGATTGCACCGGCAAATGAAGATTTTTCTTCAATTTATCGCACACTGCCATAGCCTGGAGCAGCTCTATGGTAGTATCCCGGGGATGCGAGGTCACAAAAGTGAACTCTTTTAAGCCCGGAAGGCCATTGACAGTTCTAAGCAGATCAATAAAATCCAGCTGGCCGTCTTTAAAAGCGTTGACGTTCTGGCCTAAAAGTGTGATCTTGATGATCCCCTTTTCCAGAGCTCCCTCGATTTCCCGGATGATCTCTTTCTTGCGGCGGTTATGCAACTGCCCCCGCACAAACGGGACCACGCAATAAGAACAATAGTTAGAGCAGCCTTCGGAGATCACCACATAAGCATGTTCCTTGTCTTGGTGGTAACCGGTGTGATAGATCTCTTCCGGCCGGATCAGAGCTTCGGTTTCCCAGACTTTAATTTGGAACAAAGGATCGCTCTTACGGGTCAGTTTTTCCAGGATGGCCGGGATCTTTGCGATATCCGAAGGACCGACCACGAAATCAACGTCGCCACAGCGCTCAAAAACATGCTCCTGGTAATTCTGGGCCATGCAGCCGATCATGCCGATCAGCGGTTTGACTTTCTTAACTTTCTGTTTCGGCTTAGGCCGGCAGATTTTCCCGATATTACCGATCGCCGACCAGACCTTATCTTCGGCATGCTGGCGCACCGAGCAGGTATTAAAGATCACGATATCGGCTTTATCCTGATCATCGACCAGAGAATAACCCGCCTGTTTCAGGATCCCGGCTACAACTTCCGAATCCCGGACATTCATCTGGCATCCGAAGGTGCG
>JAPLLS010000109.1 GCA_026387435.1 Candidatus Omnitrophota bacterium | reverse complement strand
CCGAAGCCAAACTCGCCCGCGAAGCGGAAATTTGTTTTGTCACTCTGGCATCGATAACCGATTACGATTGCTGGTATAAGTCTAAAGAAGGAGTTACCCTGGAAATGGTCATGCAGAATCTGGCTAAAAACGTGGATAATTCCAAGAAGATCATTAAGAAAGTGATCAAAGATATCCCTCAAAATTCCAGCTGTGAATGCGGCTCGGCGCTGGCCAACGCGATTGTTACCGACAGAAAATTGATCCCGGCTAAAGTCAAAAAAGATCTCAAACCGATAATCGGAAAATATATAAAATAAATCATGGAATATAAAACTACGCTTAATCTACCTAAGACCGATTTTCCCATGAAAGGGGATTTATCAAAACGCGAGCCTGAGTTCTTGAAGAACTGGCAGGAAAAGGATATCTACGGCTTGATCCGGATAAAGTCGCAAGGCAAACCGAAGTATGTTTTGCATGACGGCCCGCCTTACGCCAACGGTAATATCCATATCGGACACGCTCTTAATAAGACACTAAAAGATTTTGTGGTTAAATATAAGACCATGCGCGGGTTCGATTCTCCCTATGTTCCCGGCTGGGACTGTCATGGTTTGCCGGTGGAACATGCGCTTTTCAAGGAGCTCAAGATCAATAAGTACCAGATCGACCTGGTGGAATTCCGGAAAAAAGCCCACGATTACGCCATGAAGTATGTTTCCCTGCAGCGGGAAGAATTCAAGCGCCTGGGAGTTTTCGGGGAGTGGGACAATCCATATCTGACTTTGAGCCATGAATATGAGGAAGGGATCGTCGCCTCTTTCGCCACCCTGGTCAAGAAAGGTTATGTTTACCGGGGCTTAAAGCCGGTGAACTGGTGCTATAAATGCGAAACCGCGCTGGCTGAAGCGGAAGTGGAATATGAGGATCATAGTTCCCCGTCAATATATGTTAAATTCAAGCTTGAAGATGCTAAGGGGTTTTCCGGTGACAGCTATTTAGTGATCTGGACTACTACTCCCTGGACGTTGATCGCCAATGTGGCGGTGGCGGTTAATCCGGATTTTATCTATTCGTATATAAAGAGCGAAAAAGGGAATTTGATCATCGCCAATGTCCGGCTGCAAGTCCTGCAAAATTTGGGCATTGTTAAATATGAGCTTATCCGCGAGATCAAGGGAAAAGACCTGGAAGGCTTGGTTTATAATCATCCTTTCGGCCTGCGGAAAGGCAAAGTAGTATTGGCTTCTTACGTTTCTTCGGAAGACGGGACCGGCTTGGTGCACACCGCTCCCGGACATGGAGCCGAGGATTACCTTACCGGTTTGAAATACAAGTTGGATATCGTCATGCCCGTGGATACCAAAGGGAACTTTGACGCCAGCGCCAAAGAATTCAAAGGGATCCATGTTTACGACGCCAATAAATTGATCATCGAGAAGTTGCTTGGCCAGGGTGATTTGCTCTTAGCGGAAACCTTCCAGCATTCCTATCCGCACTGCTGGCGCTGCAAGAAGCCGATCATTTTCCGGGCTACCAACCAGTGGTTTTTGAAGATCGACCATGATAACCTGCGCCAGAAAGTGCTTAAGGAGATAAAAGATAACATTACTTTTATCCCGGAAGCCGGAAGAGAGCGTATTGCGGCGATGGTCGAGTTACGTCCGGATTGGTGTTTGTCCCGCCAGCGCTATTGGGGTGTCCCGATACCTTCTGTCATCTGCAAAAAATGCGGCGAGGATATACTTGATCCGCGGGTTATCGAAAAATTCCGCCGGTTCACCGAGAATGAAGGCACGGACTGCTGGTTTATCCGCGATATCAAAGATTATCTGCCCGCTGATCTGGTTTGCGCTAAATGCGGGAATAAGGATTTTTCTAAAGGCGTGGATATTCTGGATGTCTGGTTCGATTCCGGGGTTAGCCATCAGGCGGTTTTAAGAAAGAGAAAAGAACTGGGTTTTCCTTCAGAGTTGTACCTGGAAGGTTCCGATCAGCACCGGGGATGGTTCCAATCCTCGTTGATCCCAGCCATGTGCATCGAGGGCGTTTCTCCGTTTAAAAGCGTCTTGACCCATGGTCATGTCGTCGACTCCGAGGGGAAAAAGATGTCCAAGTCGATGGGCAACGTTATCTCTCCGCAGGAAATCATCAAGAAATCCGCGGTGGATATCATCCGGCTGTGGGTGGCTTCGAGCGATTACAACGAAGACATCCGGATCTCCGAACAGATCCTGACGCGCCTTTCCGAAGCCTATCGGAAGATCCGCAATACCGCGAAATTCATTTTAAGTAATCTCTATGATTTTGATCCTGACAAAGATAAAGTCAGTTATGATAAATTGAAGAAGATCGACCAGTGGATCCTCTGGAGGATGGAAGATGTCCTTAAAAAAGTCGAAGAGGCTTACGACGCTTTTGAATTCCAGAAAGCTTATAAAACGATCTATGATTTTTGTAACGAGGATCTTTCCATGTATTATCTGGATATGGCCAAAGGACGGCTTTATACCGCCGGTGCGGGTTCCGAGGAGCGCCGGGCTTCCCAGACTGCGTTATACGAAGTGATCAATGTTCTGGCCCGGATCATGTCCCCGGTCCTTGTTTATACCGCCGAGGATATCTGGCAGTATGTGCCTAAAGAAAGCAAAGACAAGGAGGTCTTGAGCGTTCATCTTCTGGATTGGCCCAGGAAAAACCCCGAGTTCGGCCAGCAGCGGTTGGGAAAGAACATTAATGAGCTGTTGAAACCGATAATCGAATTGATCCCTGCGGTCACCAAAGCGCTGGAAGCTAAGAGGGCGGCCGGGGAAATTGGATCTTCTTTTGACGCTAAAATAAATCTATTGACAAAAGTCCAATCTTGGAGAAAATATCTAGAAAGCTTGCAAAGAGATTTGACTGAGATCTTTAAAGTATCCCAAGTGGCGGTAGCTAATATCGATGCTTTTGCTCCGGAGCTGATAGTTGATCCTAATTATCCGGAGATCGCGATCAGTGTCGAGAAAGCTGAAGGGCAGAAATGTGAACGCTGCTGGAACTATTCCGGTTCCGTCGGCAAAAACCAAGAGCATAGTTCGCTCTGCGATAAATGTTTGCAGGCCGTGACTGCGCTAAACAAGAACGCTACAGAGGAGATGTAAATTGAAAAATAAACTCAATAAGAAGGAACTCACGGAATACAAGAAGATTATAACCAAGCGCAAGAACGAGATCCTGGATGCCATAGAGCGTATCTCGGAAGACACTCTTAAAAAATCGCAAAAAGACGCCTCCGGAGACATCTCGGGGTACACTTTTCATATGGCTGACGTGGCCACGGATAACTATGATCGTGAATTTTCTCTGGGGTTAGCTTCCAATGAACGGCAATCGCTTTATGAGCTTGACGACGCTCTCAAGAGGATCGAAGAGGGCTCGTTCGGCGTTTGCGAAGAATGTAAAACCGTCCTGACTAAAGCCAGATTAAAAGCTCTTCCTTACGCGCGCCTTTGCCTGGATTGCCAGCAAAAAAGAGAAAAATAACCTCTTTTTTGATGATAATACTAATAATTCTCATAATCGGGTTAGACCAGTTTACCAAGTTTATTCTTAATAATAATTTAGTTTTGAATTCTCCTTACCCCGTTATCAAAGGGTTTTTTTATCTGACTCTCGTTCATAACAAAGGGGCAGCTTTCGGAATATTAAAGAACCAAATACTGCTGTTCATCCTGAGTTCAATATTCGCGATAATCCTGATTTATTTTAACCTCAAAAAATCAAGAAACAAAAATAAGTTGTCTTTAAATGATTTGGCTTTAGGATTGATTTTTAGCGGCGCGATAGGCAACCTTGTTGACAGGTTGTTTTTAGGTTATGTGGTCGATTTTCTGGATTTTCGCGTCTGGCCGGTATTTAACGTTGCCGACAGCGCGATCACCGTAGGAGCGGTCCTCTTGGGCTGGTCCTTGTTAAAAGATTCCCGGAAAAAATCCGCGGATTGACAAAACCAAAAATAAATTATGCAAGAATACAACGTGACTGTTTCTATCGAGAGCGAGCCAAAGCGCCTGGATGCATTCCTCATGGAATTCAGCGAAGAGAATAAACTCGGATTTTCCCGCACCTTTCTGCAGAATTTGATCAGGCAAAAAGCGGTGTTGGTAGGAAAAACGGCTGTGACTAAACCGAACCATAAGGTCAAGCCCGGACAAGAGATCCTGATCAGTATTCCCGAGAAAAAGATCCAGAGCCTCAAGGCGGAAAACATCCCCCTGAAGGTCGTTTACGAAGACGATGACCTGGCGATAATCGACAAGCCCGCGGGGCTGGTGGTTCATCCTGCCCCGGGCAATTACGAGCACACCCTGGTCAACGCGCTAATGCATCGTTTTAAAAAACTTTCCGATATCAACCCCGATCGGCCGGGAATAGTCCACAGGCTGGATAAAGAGACTTCCGGAATAATCGTGGTAGCCAAGAATAACCCCGCTCATTTGAACCTGGTCAAACAGTTTGCCGATCACAGCATCAAGCGTATTTACGTGGCGTTGGTGAAAGGCAAAGTTGAATACAATGAGAATATTATTGAAATGCCCATAGGCCGCCATCCTCTTAAAAGGGAAAGTATGTCCGTGGGGTTTACTAAAAGCACGAGATACGCCAAGACTTATTACCGGACTTTAAAACGCACGCCTCTTTGGAGCCTGGTGGAACTAAAACCTTTTACCGGCAGGACCCATCAGCTAAGAGTCCATCTGGCATATATCGGCCATCCGATTTTAGGCGATTCCAAATACGGAAAACAGAATGAGTTCGTACGCATGGCTTTGCATGCTCGTTATTTGGGGTTTATTCATCCAGCTACCGGAAAGTTCGTTGAGTTTGAAAGCCAGATGCCTAAAGAGTTCAGCGAGTTCATTGAGAGCAAGGGGTAGTGTATCTCGTTCTCGGCAGACATTCGCGGATTTCGTTAAAATCCGCTCATGCCTCGGACTAAATTCGGCCCAATAACTTATGTCGCACTGCGTGCTCCATAAGTTATGGCCTCATTTAAAAATTTCTTGCTTTTTACCTAAATAATGATATATTAATCAGATAAAAGGGTCTGGTTGATTGATAAAGGAGGAGAAAAGATGTCAAATAATAAAGGTAAGGCAGTAGTTTTCCTAATGGTATTAATGCTGGTTGCTTTGGGTTTAGGCGCCGGAGTATTTTATCTTTTGCAGCAGGAAAAAGCCAAGAGCGCTGACCTTACCCAACAGCTTGAGACTGCCAAGGCCGAGCAGCAGGCAACCAAATCCGAATTAGAAGACGCCAAGATAAGGATTTCCGGTCTTCAGTCTAATCTTAGCGATGCTCAGAAGAAGATCGACGATTTAAACAATAATCTGGAAAAGGAAAGATCGGCCAAGAACGTGTCGCTTAAAGACGTGGAAAAATATAAATCCGATCTGGCCAAAGAGCAGAGTTTAAAAGCCGGTATCCAGAAAGACCTCGATGATTCAGTCGGAACCCTTAAAGCCATGGAAGCCCGGCTAAAGGAGATGGAGTCCAAGATCACAGATCTGGAATCCAAAAAGAAGGCCTTGGAACAAAAAGTAAAAGGTTTGGAAGAAAAAGTCCAGAACGTGGAACTGGGGAAGATTGTGGTCAACCCCGACCAAGCAGCCGCGGGCGATGAGCAAGTTGGGGCGTCAGCCGGCGCTAAACTGGAAGGGAAGGTCGCAGTAGTGAATAAGGATTATAATTTCGCCGTGATTAATCTCGGCAATAAAGACGGGGTAACCATAGGAAGCATTTTCCGCGTTATTCATAATGGTAAAAACGCAGGTGATTTGAAAGTCGAAAAAGTCCATGATAACATGTCCGCCGCGGGTTTTGTTACTCCGGATATGAAAGACAAGATCGCCGAAGGTGACAAGGTCGAACTGAAGAGATAATGAGTTCCTTTAAAATTCAGGGTCCTTGCAGGATAAAAGGGCGGATCAGTTTGCCCGGCGATAAGTCTATTGCCCACCGCTTCGTATTTCTCGGCAGTATCTCCCGTAATCTTACCGTTATAAAAAATTTCCCCTTTAATGATGATTGTATTTCCACGGCCAAAGTTTTTAAAAAGCTTGGGGCGCAAATATCTTATTTCCCGCGGGAAAAATTGGTTAAGATCCTAGGTAAAGGGTTGCGTGGTCTTAAAAAGCCTGACTCCGCGATTTTTGTCGGGGAATCCGGGACGACTTTACGTTTATTGCTGGGGGTTTTGTCCGGCCAGAGTTTTAAGACCAGACTTATTTGCGCGAAATCACTTAGCCGTAGGCCGATGCTAAGAGTAACCCGTCCATTGCGGGAAATGGGCGCCCGGATCTTTTGTCGTAAAAGTCCTCAGGGCGAAGAATATCCTCCGATTACGATTGCGGGGAGTAATTTAAAATCTATTAAATATAAAATGCCGATCGCGTCTGCCCAGGTTAAATCCGCGATTTTGCTGGCCGGGTTATATGCGCAAGGTGTGACCCGGGTGATCGAGCCAGTCCGGAGCCGGGATCATACTGAAAGGCTTTTGAAAGCGTTCAGGGCAGATATCAAGGTTTTGGGCCGGCAAGTATCGATCAGGGGCAAAAAAGAATTGATTTCTGCCGGTTCGGTTTATGTTCCGGGAGATATTTCTTCCGCGGCGTTCTTTCTGGTTCTGGCAACAATACTGATAAATTCAAAGATAGTGTTGAAGAATTGCAGTCTTAATCCGACCCGAGCGGGAGTCATCGAAGTATTGAAGAGGATGGGAGCGGATATAAAAGTCACAAGACACAGGTCACGCTTCGCGAGATTTGAGCCGATGGGAGATATCGAAGTTAGATCCAGCCGGTTAAAGGGGACAATCGTAAAAAGATCCGAGATACCGTCTCTCATCGATGAACTGCCGATATTAATGGTTGCAGCCAGTTTCGCTCAAGGTAAAAGCAGGCTTGAGGGTGTAGGTGAGTTAAGGGTTAAGGAAACCGACCGGATCAAGTCCATGCAGGAGAACCTGAGAAAAATGGGCGCGGATATACAAGTCACAAGGTCACAAAGTCATTACGCACAAGCGTATACCGACGCCTCCGATAGCGTCGGGTGCAAGGTCACAAGTGGAGAAGATATTGTGATTCAAGGCGGCTTTGGGTTAAAGGGGGCAAAAGTAAAAAGTTTTGGCGACCATCGTACCGCTATGAGCATGATCGTAGCCGGCCTGGCAGCCCGCGGCATTACCACAATCGATGATACCATCTGTATCTCCAAATCCTTCCCGGATTTCCTCAAAGTCCTGAAATCAATCATAAAGTAAGAGTAAGATTTATCCCCTAATTTATCAAAATTATCGCGCCAGTATTGCTTAGGGGTAGCAAGGCGTGGTTGGAGGGGCGGAAAAGAAGTATCTTTTTGTTTGACAGAGGGTTTAATTCCTGATAGAATTACTTTCACGTATAAAACGCCGTTTTCCTGCCTATTTATTTGCTAAATTATTGCTGGAACGCTTTTTATTAAGGAGACCAAGATGGCCAATTTTAAGGAAATAACCACCAACATTTTTAATTATGTCCTGGGATTGTTTTCCAATGATATGGGCATAGATCTGGGCACAGCCTCAACCCTGGTTTACGTCAAAGGCGAAGGCGTGGTGCTTTGCGAACCATCAGTCGTAGCCATAGAGCGCGGGACATCCAATGTCCTGGCCGTGGGAGATGAAGCCAAGCGCATGCTCGGCCGCACCCCGGGAAACATCATTGCCATTAGACCCATGAAAGACGGGGTCATTGCCGATTTCGAGACGGTATTCCTGATAGAAGAACCTATTGCCGCGGATATCGGAGTTGGTCTTCCTATCCAGGAGCCGATCGGCAATATGATCATTGATATCGGAGGCGGTACTACGGAGATCGCGGTTATCTCTTTAGCCGGAACAGTTTTCTCAAAGTCGATCCGTATCGGAGGCGACGAGATGGACTTGGCGATCATTGAATACCTGAGAAAGACCTACAACGTGATGATCGGGGAACGGACCGCGGAAGACATCAAATGGAAGATAGGTTCGGCATATCCTATGGATGAAGAGATGTCTATGGAAGTAAGAGGCCGGGACCTTGTCGCGGGGCTTCCCAAGACCGTGAGTATCACTTCGGAAGAGATCCGCGAGGCGCTGCAGGAGCCGATCCGCGCGATATTAGAGAGCACGAAGATTTCTCTTGAGAGGACACCCCCGGAACTTTCCGCGGACCTTATCGAGCATGGCATCGTAATGGCTGGCGGCGGATCATTGTTGCGCGGCATCGACAAACTTATCTCCGAGGAAACCGGACTTCCGGTCCATGTGGCCGAGGATCCATTGACGGCGGTCGTGCGCGGTACGGGAAAAGTCCTGGATGAAATGAAATATCTTAAAAAAGTCACGGTTTCGGTCAAATCCGACTTGCACTCATAATTTTTGCGGTTAACGAAGCTCTTCTGAGTAGATGTGCTTAAACTCAACAGAAAAAGTATAATTGCGGCAACTCTGCTTCTGGCTTTTCTTTTTCTTATTTCCGTTTTAATCCCCACTTTACGCAAACCTGTTCTTAATGTTTTTAACCTGCCGATGGCGGTATTTTCTTTCTTCAGGCAGGAACTCGGTGGTTTGATTTTCTTTCACTCTAATCTCGTCCAGGCTCAGAAGCTTAAATCCAAAGTAGACCTGCTGCGCAAACAATTGAATGACCGGAACGAGCTTTATTTAGAGAACACTAGGCTGCGGTCATTACTTTCTTTTAAAGAAACTATTCCTTACAAGGTCATTGCCGCTCGGGTTATCGGCCGCGACCCTTCGAACTGGTCATCGGCGATAATAATCGATAAAGGATCTTCAAACGGGATAAAAAACGGATTTGTCAGCGTGACCTTTTACGGCCTGGTAGGCCGGGTGATCGAAACCAGCGCCACCGCCAGTAAGATAATGCTCCTTAATGACTCCAACTTAAACGTTTCGGCTATAGTCCAGCGCAGCAGGCAGGAGGGGCTGGTCTGCGGATCGCTGGGGGGAAGCCTTATAATGAAGTATTTGCCTAAAGACAGCGATATCAGAAAATCGGATATCATCCTGACTTCAGGTTTGACCAATATTTATCCCAAAGGTCTGGCTGTAGGAATGGTAGTGGATATTGGCCAGGAATTTTCCAGCCTTACCAATTACGCTATCATCAGGCCCGCGGTTGACTTTTCGGCTTTGGAAGAAGTGCTGGTGATCATTCCATGATCAGAAAAAAGAATTTTATTCTTTTGATGTTCTTGTTTGCCCTGCTTCAAGTATCGCTCCTGCCGTATTTGCGTCTTTACGGGACAAAACCGGACCTCTTTTTGATCTGTGTGGTAGTAGCCAGTCTTTACTTCGACGTCGAATCGGCCCTGCTTATAAGCTTGTTATGCGGGATCCTCAAGGATATTTTTAGTGTCAATGTTTTCGGGTTGAACACTTTTTTTATGCCGGTTTTTTCGTTTTTGCTGATGAAGGTTTCCCGCAAGCTGGCCCTGGAGGATACCCCGGTTTTGTGCGCGGCAATATTTTTAACCACTTTTTTTTACGCCATAGTAAGCAGAATAGCTTTGGGATATCTGGGTACGGTTGTTCCTTTCTGGGCGTTCTTGAGAATATCATTGATTGAGTCTTTATACACGGCTGCAATATTTCCGTTGGTATTCCTGTTGATCAAAAAAATAGCGCGCCTATGAGAATAAGAGTATTGCATTTTTTGATCATCGTGATTTTTATCTTTCTGGCCCTGAGCCTGATAAACTTGACTCTTTTTCAGGGAGACAGGTTCCTGGATTTGAGCAATAAGAATTGCATCCGTCTTATCCCTCAATGCGGCAGCCGGGGGAAGATCCTGGATACCAACGGGGACCTCATCGTCGGCAGTTCGGTTTCTTATGATGTAGTGGTTCTTCCCCAGGAAAGAGGAGCGATGGAAAAGACTTTTTCCGGCCTCTCAGGTATCCTGGGGATCAGCACGGAAGAGCTCTGGAAGAAATTCCGCAAAGGTTATTCCGAACCGAGCGTGCCGGTAGCCATCGTCAGCAATATCAGACTGGAAGAAGTCGCGGCTCTCGAGGAGAGGAAGCTGGATCTGGACGGTGTGATCATTCAGTCGACCTCAATGAGGTCTTATCCTTATGCCGGCCTGGCCAGTCACGTTGTCGGATACTTAAGCGAAATAGACCGTTGGCGGCTGACTAAGCTGGTTGACTATGGTTACAAAACTAAAGATATTGTGGGCATGGGCGGGATAGAGGAGAAGTATGATTATTATTTGCGCCAGGACGACGGCGGTTTGCAGGTTGAGGTCGATCATCAGGGAAGGTTTTCCCGGGTAAGGGGTTTTCGGCCTCCGCACAGCGGCAAGGATGTCCAGCTTACTCTGGATCTGCGCATTCAGAAGATTACCGAGTCGGCCATGGAGGGGTTTAACGGCGCAGTGGTGATAATGGACCCTCAAAGCGGGGAGATCTTGTCCATAGCATCTTTCCCTAACTTTGACCCGTCCTTATTCGTCAAAAAGAATAGGTCGGTAAGCGGACTTTTAAGCGACCCGCAATCGCCGTTTCTTAACCGCGCGGTTTCCGGCCAGTATCCGCCGGGATCGGTGTTCAAGCCGATTGTCGCTACCGCGGGGCTGGAGAGCGGAAAGATAAATATGTCCACAGTTTTCCATTGTCCGGGCTCGCTTCAGGTCGGCAGGCGCGAGTTTAAATGCTGGGATACTCACCTAGACCAGGATTTACTTCAAGCCATCTCCCATTCCTGCGATGTTTTTTTCTATAGGGTCGGACTTGCTGTCGGGCCGCAATCACTGCACGATTACGCGGTGAAATTCGGGTTGACCCGCCCCACCGGCATAGAGCTCCCTTATGAAGAATCCGGTTTTATCCCTAACCCGATCTGGAAAAAAATCTACAAGTTCCAGAAATGGTACGCCGGTAATACCGCGAATTTTGCCATCGGCCAGGGGGAAGTGCTGGTTACTCCTATACAAATGTGCCGGATGATAGCGGTTTTTGCCAATCACGGGTCATTGGTTACTCCGTATATCATTAAGGCGATCGACGGGCAGGATGTCTCGGCTAATCACCGCAGGATAGTTCCGATGCGTATCAAAGAAACGACCATTAACTCCATCAATAAGGGTTTAAGAGGGGCGGTCGCGGATGAAAAAGGCACGGCTAATGTTCTGGCTGACCTGGGGGTAAGTGTCGCCGGGAAGACCGGCACCGCCCAGAATCCCAGAGGGCTGTCGCACGGATGGTTCGTAGGTTATGCTCCTTTTGATAAGCCCAGGTATGCGATCTGTGTATTCATTGAACACGGAGCGCACGGTTATGCTTCGGCGGTGGTCGCCAAAAAGATTTTTGAGGCTATGTTAGAAGAAGGGCTAATATAGAAATGAATACCAGCCTTAAGATATTGATCGCGGCGATATTGATCGCGGTTATCGGGATCGTATCCATTTATTCCAGCACCAGCCGCAAAGAGGGTGAGCTTTGGGAAACACTTTGCCAGCGCCAGATGATCCATGTGATCATGGGTATCCTCGCTTTTTGGTTTTTTTCGAGGTTCAATTATCGCTGGCTCTGGGACTGGACTTATTTTATCTACGGGGTAGTGGTGTGTTTGTTGTTCCTGGTTTTTATTCTGGGGATAGTCCGTCTCGGTGCTCAGCGCTGGCTTAGCCTGGTCTGGTTTAATTTCCAGCCTTCTGAAACGGCAAAGCTCATCACGATAATATTTCTGGCAAAATATTTCAGCATGAAATCAATTGGCGATGTGCGGCTTTTGGCCAGCAAGTTCGGGCTCTGGCGGGCGTTGGTTCTGCCTTTTATTTTTGTCGGAATTCCCATGTTTTTGATCATCGAACAGCCGGATCTGGGCAGCGGGGCGATCGTATTCTTGATATTTTTTATCATGTTGTACCTAAGTAATGTGAAATTGAGGTATATTATAATTTTTCTGGCGATCCTGGGTTTTTTGATCCCGCTGGGCTGGAATTTTTTAAGGGATTATCAGAAGGACAGGATCATGGTATTTTTGAACCCGGATATCGATCCTCTGGGAGCGGGTTATACGGTGATCCAGTCCAAGATCGCCATCGGCTCAGGCGGATTTTTCGGCAAGGGCCGGCTTTCCGGGACCCAGTCCCAGCTAAAATTCCTTCCCGAGTCGCACACCGATTTTATTTTCGCGACTTTCACCGAAGAAAGGGGATTTGCCGGAGCGATCATTCTTTTGGGGCTCTATTTTTTTATCATTCAACAGGGGATGAGGATCGCGGAAAGGACCAGCGACCATTACGGAAAACTGCTGGCTTTGGGGATCACCCTGCAATTGGGCATGCAGGCCGGAGTGAATATCGCCATGAACATGGGGATGGCTCCGGTAGTGGGATTGCCGCTGCCTTTAATGAGTTACGGCGGATCCTCGGTCATCGTGACTTTTATCGCCCTGGGGATCCTGGCGAACGTTTCCAAAACCCGTGCCGTTTTCTAGGGGCAGCGGGGCTCGTTCTTCCGTTCGCGTATTGTCCTGCTCAGGGTGTGCTTCAAAAACAGGTTATTACTCGGACTGCTTCGCAGTCCTGCGTCATAAGCCTATGTTTTTTCCGCACACCCTTCGCCGGGCCAATTTCGCACAACTCGAATCGAATAATCACCCGCTGCCCGAGTAACGGCGCAGGTTCTGAGAATTAATTAATGTTTTAAAACAACAGGAAAATATGATCACTGACGAAATGCTTTTAGGGACTCGCAAGCCGGCGCAGTATACGGGGGGGGAGTGGAATGTTTCACGCAAGGATTTTGGCCGGGCCGAAGTGAAATTCGCTCTATGCTTTCCAGATCTTTATGAAGTCGGGATGAGCAATTTAGGATTGAGGATACTT
>JAPLLS010000068.1 GCA_026387435.1 Candidatus Omnitrophota bacterium | reverse complement strand
TCCCGGACATTCATATGGCAACCAAAAGTCCGCAGAAAAACTTTAATATGCATATCTCTTACAAATCAATTAGTTATCAAGATTTGACACCAATTCTTGACTCAATTCTATGACATCAATCTTACCATAAACTACTTACTGTTGTTTCTAACCCCATTGTTTTCCTTAGGTATATTTTTTAAAATAGCAAAGTCTTTGGCCAAAATAGTCTTCTTTGTGGCGTCATAGGTAACAACCGCCGGATGAAACATCGGCATGATCTTGATTTTCCCATACGCCGCGTCAGTAATTAAAATCGAGCCGTGAATCTTAGTGATTCCCTGCACTTTATTAGCTAAACCAAATTTATTCATTACATAGCCAGTAGCAAAATTACCTAAACAACAGATCACTGCCGGTTTGATAAAGGCAATTTGTGCATCAAGATAAGGCGTACAGGCGATAATCTCATCGCTCTGAGGATTACGGTTTCCCGGCGGACGGCACTTTAAAATATTTCCGACAAAGACCTCCTCGCGCTTAAGAGATGCAACAGCCAATAACTCATCCAAAACTTTTCCTGCTGCGCCGCAAAAAGGAATTCCTTGCTTGTCCTCGTTGGCGCCGGGCGCCTCACCAATGAACATCACCTTGGCGTCCAAGCTGCCAACGCCAAAAACCGCATTGGTGCGTGTAGCCGCTAATAAGCACTTCGTGCACCCAGAGATACTCTGATTAAGCTCCTGCATTTCTCGCGGTAACACCCTGCTCATCACAACCCCTTTTATTGTATAGTTCCCAATAAAACAAAAACCTATGCGCTTTAAAGCGCATAGGTTGGCATATCCTTCTACCCCTTAAATTCCCGCTTTTTTAAAAGTGATCTTGACAAATTTAAGATACTCAAGGCTATCCTTCTCTCCTACAAAAAATCCGCCGTCATAAAGATTAACGTTACGTTCCTGTCTCATCTTATTGCCAAGCACAAGGATATCTTCATCCTTAAGAAGTTGGCTCAACTTCTCCAGGATCTTGACATGATGACCGGCTGTACTTCTTACTTTGTACCCTTTTTTGGCAATAAGCGCAATACCCAATTTTATGAGAGCATCGTAACTAAACTTAAAAATAACATCGGAAATATCCGATTCTTCGGCTATCTTCAGATCATGTAAAGCAGATTTTAAGAATTGGTCAATTTGTCCTTCTTTAAATGCCAGCTTTTGAAAGTGTTGACTCTCAAAATTGATCATACAAGCCTTATAATTTTAGTTTTAAAGACGCTGTTTATAAATGGATCTTTGTTCTTTTTCTTAGCCTCGAATTCATTCATGTTTAAATTCGTTACATTGAATTCTCTACCCGTATCTTTCTGCAAATTAGCAATGACTCTCTGTAATTCCAAAACCGAGTGTGTACCAATAGCCAAAAGATCGATATCGCTAGAAGAATCCATTTTGTTGCTTGCGTATGAGCCAAACAGATAAGCTTCCTTAAGCCCTTTGATATTACCTATCATATCTTTAAGCCTTTTTTCTATACCGTGGGTCTTTAGGAAAATCTGGCGGTAATGTTCCAAAACTGGATTATCTTTTGCAAGAAAAAAATACCTTTGCTTTCCGCGAAATTCGCTTTTAAAAAGGCCTTCTTTTTCAAATTCCTTAAGCTTGGTCTCCGTATTTTTAGGATCAAGCTCTAAAATCCTTGCCAGTTCATTAATATAGACTTGAGCCTCAGGATTGAGAAAATAGTAATCCAGTAATTTTATTGCTACTTTTGAACGTAGGGATATCATCTTTTCACCATGTTTATGGTAATAACTTACCATAACAGATTATTTTGTCAAGTAAATTACGCAAGCTAAAGGACCCACCGACAGCAGTTTTTAAAATGTCAATTCTTACCAATAAAAGTTGACATCTGTCAATTAGATGTCAACTATAAATTTAGTTTCTAAAATTACGGCCTGCATAACCTAACCGCTTCACTCCCAACAATTTATCCTCTTTATTATCCCCAAAATCATCACGCGGTACTTGCACCAACGGTCATCCGAAGGTACGTATAGAAATTTTCTTCATAAAGTTACCCACAATGTAGCGGACGTTTAAACGTCCGTTTCCTTACAATATCTTTCCTGCCCAAAGTTCGTGCAAAAATATTTCCCATGGGATTATCGCTATCTTGCCATGTATTCTTTTTTCTTTTTCGTTACAGACAAGAATACTCTTCTTTGGCGAAAATGCTTCGGTGAAAGCATTAAGCCCGTATATATCTCTTTTATCAACATGGCCGGATCCTTTTATCTCTATGGCTACTTCTCCTTTGCCCAGCACAAAATCGACTTCAAGTCCTGATTTTGTTCTCCAGAAGTTTATAGAAAAATCCTTACCTGCATATGACCTGTACGCAACTATCTCCATAAGCAAGAAATGTTCGAATGCCTTGCCAAATTCCGCACCCTTTTGTTCGGCTATGTACCTTTTGGTCAGGAAACCTGCAACTCCGACATCAAAAAAATAATATTTCGAAGCCTTTGTTATTACTTGGCGCGATTGTCTTTTCTTGTAGGGCTCTACTCTTACAGCCAAGAGCGTATCTACAAGTATCTGATAATATTCTTTGACCGTCTTTGAATCAACACCGCATTCGCGGGCAATATTGCAATAGTTGGTCATCTCACCATGCGAATATCCGAAAGCATCGAAAAATCTTGAGAATGCGGGGATATTGCGTGTCAATCCTTCGGCAAAAACCTCTTCCCGTAGATAATCTTGCACGTACGCTGTTAATGATTTTTTGCAGTCCTGATCGTTCTGCAAATAATGAAGAGGTATCAAGCCGTGATTTAAAACACGCAGCAGGTCAATTTTTCCTATCTCATGACTCACGAGCGGGAATAGTTCGTACCGCCATGCCCTGCCACCCAATAGATTTGCGTGCCCTTTCTTAAGTTTTCTTGCGCTTGAACCGCAAAGCACAAACCTTAACCCTTTGTTTTCTATCAGCCAATGCACCTCGTCAAGTAACTGAGGCACCTTTTGTACCTCATCCAGTATAACGGGCTCCTTAAGCGCCGATTCCTCTTTCGCGAGTAAGCGTTCACGTAATAGTGCCGGATTCTTTGAAAATTCGAAAAATATGTCGGTCTTCAAAAAATCATACACTACGCTATTCGGAAATTTCTCCTTCAGATATGTGCTCTTCCCGGTTTTACGAGCTCCCCATAAAAACACAGATTGTCTATCGGGAAGCCTTACATCAAGCATTCTTACTATATTTTTCATTCGAATTATCCTCCATATTGGTATTACTAATTAGGAGTATATACCATTTTGGTCAATTTGTCAAGCCTGTAAGCTAAAAGTTGACATCTGCCAAATAGATGACAACTATAAATTCAATTCCTGAAATTATGGCATATGGTGCACAACTTTATCACTCAGAATCAGTTTGAAAGACGGCGCCGGATGCTTGAGCTGAGACCCGGAAAGAAGTTCACGCGCTCCGGATTTATCCTGGATATAGACTTCCGGGATGAATTCGACCGAATTGGGAATAAGCTCGGATATCACTTTTTTTAATCTGGCATCCTGGTTGGGATTCTTGAGATCAAAAATCGGGTTCTGGCTGAGATCGTTCAATAAAACGATCACCGGGTCAGGAGGGAATTGAAATCCTTTGAGCAGCTGTTTGATAAGCAGATCCAGGTATTCCGGCCGATCCTTGAACACTTCCACCGCGGATTTAAAAGTTATTTTACCCCAGTCGGCGTCTACCGTTTTATGGAGCAGCGCGTAAACCGAAGAATACTTGACCAGCGTAATCTGGCCCTCAGCCAATTTATGGGCCACATTGACGATCACAGCACTTAGCTCGGCATGATTAAAAGTCTTAAGCTCCTTATGAATATCAATAGTCAAAAGATCGAAAATATACACCCCGCGGAGGCCGGAAGTGGCGTTGATCGTGCTGCGCTTAAGGAAATCCTCTACTGCCTCCCAGAGTATAAATTCATCCTGGCGGATAAAATTCAAGGCTAAAAGGTCGCAGGACTGGCCTTCGCGGATCGCTTTATATTGACGGACCTTCCCTTCTTTTTGACCGAGATATAAGATCTCGTCAAAAAGCGGCATATGTTCAAATAGATTCGATCTTTGAAATCCGAAATCGATCAAATTCATAAATTATCGTCTTAAAGCCTCGGTAAGAATAACCAGTCCAAAAACGATGAATATCACGGCGGAAAAATATTTTATTGTTTTTTCCGGTAATTTCTTGCCGGCTAACGTTCCCAGGACAATTGCCAGTCCGTCAGCGCAAACCATTCCTAAAGTCGAACCCGCCAAAACACCGAACAAAGTTCGATACTGCGCGGCCAAAGAGATCGTGGCCAACTGGGTCTTATCCCCTAATTCGGCGAGAAAAAAAGCTATAGCAATGGTAACTATTGGACCGAGCCTGCCCCATTTTTTCTCTTTCTTTTCGTCATATTTATCGCCTTTTAAAGTCCAGAGCCCGAATCCGATAAATGACAATCCCACTATAACTTTTAAATATTTCATGGGAATGATCAAGCTCAAGTTCTGTCCGATTATAACCGCCATTAAGTGGCTGACCAAAGTCCCGATAAAAATCCCGGCTACGACTTTCCAAGGCTTGAACTTAGTAGCAAAAGAAAGCGCCACCAATTGCGTCTTATCTCCCATCTCCGCCAGGAAAATGAAAAAAAACGAACTTAATACTCCGGTCATCTTCTTCCTTAATGACTAAGCTGAAATAACCTTAAAAGAAAATTTTAGCGGTTGATAATATGTTTTTTTAGGAAAGCCGTCAGTTGGCTTACAGTAACGGGTTTAGCGATAAAAGGATGTCCGGCAATACTATCCCCTTTAGGAGTGGCTTCGTAATCCCGGACCAGTGCGGTCAGGAATCCGATCGGGATATTTTTGAGATCCTTATCCTCTTTGAGCTGCTGGGCGACCTCTCCTCCGTCCATATCCGGCATAACGATATCCAAAAGGATAAAGTCCGGCTTGAATTCCCTGGCTGCCGGTATTGCTTGCGCGCCCTTAGATTCCGCCCGGACTTCGTATTCTCCGGTGTCTTCCAGGTTCATCTTGACCAGCTTGCCGAAACTCGCCTCGTCATCAACGATCAAAATCTTCTTTTTAATCAGCATCTTTATCCTCCTCTTGGCTCGGTTTTAAACCAGATCACGACCTGAACTCCCGATCCCCCTTGTTTGTTGATGATCTTTATCTTACCCTGATGCATTTCCATTATACTTCTGACAATCGATAAGCCCAGCCCGGTCCCGCCTATGCTGCGTTTAGTGGTAAAAAAGGGATCAAAGACCTTATCCAGCAAATTTTCCGGGATCCCGGTCCCGGTATCTTCGATCTCCATTTTTATGATCTCTTCCCCGGGATGAAAAACATCTTCCTTGCGTTTTCCTACCCATTCATCGTTCTCGGAAACTTTCTCTGCCCAGATCCTGACTTTCAACTTGCCGCCCTTGGCCATGGCCTGAACCGCATTCTCAAAAAGGTTCAAAAAAACCTGTTCGATCTTGTTCTTGTCGACATTGACCTGTGGAAGGTTGTCTTTGAAATCCCTGATCACCTCGATATGGTTTAGATCGAAAGAGTGTTTCATCAAAACTAAAGACTTTTCTACTATCGGGATGATTTCCTGGGACTGTCTTTCCACCAGGGACACTCCGGAAAAGTCTAACATCCCTTTAACGATATTATCCGCCCTGTTCACCGCTTCAGCCATGAACTTAAACGTAGTGGCAAGGTCTTCCTGCTGGGAGGGGATCTTGCGGGCCAAATATTCCATACCCTGCAATATTATCGCCAGGGGGTTCTTTACCTCGTGGGCGATCCCGCTGGCGAGCCTGCCCACGATCTCCATTTTCTCGGCCTGAATGAGCTGGGCCCGGGCTTCTTTCAACTGATTAAACGCCGCCTGCAAGGAATTTTCCGCAGAGTTACGCTTGGAGATCTCCTGCATTAACTGCTTGTTGCTCTCGATAAGCTCGACTGTCCGGGCGGCAACCAGCTCTTCGAGGTTTTCCCGATGTTTGCGCAGTTCTTCCTCCATCTGCTTGCGCTCGATCCCGTACCTGATGGAGCGTTTTAAAATTACCCCGTCGACCTGGCCTTTGATCAGATAATCCTGGGCGCCCATGCTCACCGATTTGAGCGCCAGAGTTTCATCATCTGTCCGGGTAAGCACAATGATCGGGATCCGCGGATACCGGCCGTTAACCTTGGCCAAAGTCTCCAATCCTTCGGCTTCGGGAAGAGTAAGATCAAGCAGGATCAAGTCAAAATTTTTTTCTTTCAGCGCTTTAAAAGCCTCAGAAAGATTTTCCCGCTGGTCAAGTTCAAACTGGTTTGAACATGATTCGCGGCAGAGATCCTTTATCAACTTGGTATCAAAAACGCTATCCTCGATGAGTAAAACTTTTATGCGTTTTTCGTCCATACTTGTTACATATTGGTTAGTGCTTCCTGAATAAGAGGCAGGATCCCTTCAGCCTCATTCTTGGTCAGCCTGCCCATCTTGGCAAAACGCAAATTGCCTTCCGGATCCTTGTTCTCCCTGACGATCTGAAGCTTTTTCGCTCCGTTATTGTAAGAATAAACGCTAACGGTGAGCCTTCCGTCCTCAGTCTCAAAAGATTTAGCGAACAACTGTTCGTCCAAACTGCTGTCATATGGCATGGTTTTCCTCCTTGATTTTATCAAAACGTCATTCAGTTAACCCCGCGATCAATCCGGAACTAAAAGCCCAGGCCAGATTATAACCGCCTCTAGGACCTTGCACGTCCAGGATCTCACCGCAAAAATAAAGCCCTTTTTTAAATTTTGATTCCAACGACTTAAAATTGACCTCGCTGCTATCGACCCCGCCGCAGGTGAATTCAGCTTCGTTCCATCCCCGGGTCCGGATCACCTTGAAAATCTTATGTTTTAATTCCGCGGCGATGGAATCCGGGTCTTTCGTTTTTAACAGATCCCCGAAAGCCAAGCCGAATTTATCAGGGAGTATCCCGCAGAGCAAATTAAGCGGTTCAAAACCTTTTTTGACCCGCAGGGCTAGTTCGCTTTTTAAATCCGGCTCCTCGATAAAAGGAACAAGATCGACCAGAACCTCGGCTCTATCCCCGGTTTGCCGGTTCAAAGCAATCGATAAATCCTGACTGATGTCCAAAATCGCAGTCCCGGAAAGGCCGTACCTGGTGAATAGCAACTCGCCGGCCGCTTGAGAACTTATTTTACCATTAATAAGACTTTTAGCGCAAACAAAAATCTTTTGTCCTTGCAAAAAATGGCAGGATTTGTCCGATATTTCTATGGGGACCGCGCTGGGAACCGGAGCGATGACCCGGTGGCCGAAATCGCGGCAGAACTTGTAGCAACTCCCGTTAGAGCCCAGGGCCGGGTAAGATCTCCCCCCCGCAGCCAGGATAATTTTATCGCAAATGACTCTTTTATTTGTAGACGAGATGACCAGAAATCCTTGCCTGCTGGAGGTTATGTCCGCGACCTCAAATCCCAACTCAACAGGAACATCCAGTTTCTTAAGCTCGAGCTCCAGCACCTTTAATACCGAAGAAGCCTGGTTGGTAACCGGGAATATCCTGCCTTGTTCGGAATAATAATGCAGCCCCAACTCTTCAAAGAACCGCAGGATCCCGATCTTGCCAAAACGGCTGAAAGCCGACCTTATCAATTCCCTGGCCGAGGGATTGAAATAAGATTCGTCGATTTTTTCGTTCAAGAAATTGCATCTTCCCCCGCCGCAAGCCAAAAGTTTTTTCCCGGCGACAGGCAGCCTCTCCAGAATGACAATCGAATTCCCCGCGCGTTTAGCGCTGATCCCAGACACCAACCCCGATGCTCCGCCGCCGATTACAACAGTATGGAATTTTTGCATAAAATATTATATCACAAGAATGCGCTTCTTATAGGTTAAACATATTGCCTGAGGTTATCAAAGGGAAATCCGGCTATAAAGACAACCGCAATAATTCTGGCGGTAAAGCTCGTGTTCCCGACAAAATTTGTTGGATTTTTTGAAGCCATCCTCTTTTTTGAAATTGTAAGCCAGGAAACCTTCAGGACTTAATGACGACCCTATATTTTTGATCACCTCGAAGTTTTTGTGAGGGCTGATAGTCAGAGTGGTAGTAAAATGCTCTATTCCCAGTTCCACGGCTTTGCGGAAGGTTTCTTTCAGCCTGAAATGGAAACAGACAAGACAACGTTTTCCTCCTTCCGGATCATTTTCACGACCTTTAACCTCCTGCTGCCATTTATCAGGGTCATATTTTCCGGCCAGAAGTTCGATCCGGTGGAACTCCGCTACTTTTTGGGCCACGGCCAGCCTTTTAAAGTATTCTTCTTCAGGCTGGATATTGGGATTATAAAAAAAACCGCAGACCTGAAAGCCGTCGATCTTCAGTTTTTCGATCGCCCAGCTGGAACAGATCCCGCAGCAGATATGCAGCAATACTTTTTTCATTGCCATAATTAAAGTTGCAAAGTCATTCCGTCCGTGGCGGCAATGACTTCCAGACCCAATTCCCGGGATAAATTTTGAGCGCACAGCCGCGGATTAGCTTTAAGCATGCCCAGGCCGAAATGGGTCAGAATGGTTTTTGCGGGTTTTAGAGACGGAAGTATTGCTCTGAGATCCGCGAGGCTCAGATGATCGATCCCGGTTCGGGGTTGGGGAAAAACCACCCCGGCGATTAAAATATCCACGCCATAGAATTTGGCCAATTGGTCAAAATTCCTGGTATCGGTCAAAAGGCCGACAGTTTTTCCGTTTAAAGAAAATTTCAGCCCGTAAGTCTTGACCGGGTGGATGT
>JAPLLS010000097.1 GCA_026387435.1 Candidatus Omnitrophota bacterium | reverse complement strand
AAGCTTTGGCTCCGGCAGATATCGGTCAAATGATAGGGATCGCGGTACGCGTCGGCCAGGAAATGGGCGGTAAGATTTTCTATATGGGGATGAACTGGAAGGCGTCGGAGCCTAAGCCCGCTGCCGGTTTCGTGAAATTGTTCCAGGGAACGGATCTAAGCAAGATCAGGATCTCTATCGGCACTCCAACAGTTAAGCTGGTGAAAGACGAGATCCAGAAGCCCGTGGACAGTTGGAAGCAGAAGCTTATCTCTCTTGCCGGCAGAGTGAAATTAGAGTTTGCTTCTCTGCGCGGGTTTGTGGCTGCTGACGCCCAACAGAACGAGCTTAAAGGCGGAAAGGCCTGGAGCGAGATGACCGCAGAGATGATCAAGCCCAAAATGCGCGCGGTATTAGACGGTATCAAAGACAGCCGCGGCAAACAGACCATCCGGGTGGTCATGGAAGTTCCGGGTCTGGGCATCGAAGTTTACGGCGAAGCTCCGGCGGGAAAATCCACCGGCGATGCCGAAGCCAAGACCGTCGACCTGGAAACGCAGGAAGGCAAAGACAGGGTAATGAATGAGATCATGCCTTTTATTTCCAAAAAGCTCGAAGAAGGCAAGTATGATTTTCGCGATTACAAGGATGTGGTACGGTTCCATGAGATGCTGATCAAAGAAGCGGGCGAGGATTATTCCAAGCTCGGCGGTAACGTCACTACCGCGGTATCTTTCGCGATCTATGAGCTGTACGCCAAGTTGAATAATATGAATCTCGACAAGGCCATTGCCAAGGCCGAGCCCGAGGCGGTAGGCACGGGTGTTATCAATTATATCTCTAATATGCTTAACGGAGGATTACATTCGATCGTCGAGGAATTAGGTGAAAAGCTCGGAATCGACCGGATGAGCATCCAGGAAATAATGTTCGTGCCTTTAGCCAGGTCCTACGTTAAAAGATTGTTGATGCTGGACCAGGCTGATGAACGTCTGGGAAAGCGGCTGACAACTGCCTACGGAAAAGAAAATATCGCCCGCGGGGACGAAGCCGGCTTCAAGATCAAGTTCACCGGCAAGGCCGACGACAAGGCAGCGATCCGCCACGTGATCGAGCAGGCGGTAGAAGCGGGATTGAAACCCGGCAAGGACTTCCTGATCTCTCTGGATGTCGCGGCCAGCGAGTTTTACAACAAAGATACCAAGATGTATACTTTCTTGGGCGAAGAGAAGACTTCACAGGCCATGATCGATTTCTATGTCGAGATGGTGGAGGAATACAAGAAAGAATACGGGGTCAATGTTTTCTATTCTATTGAAGACGGCCTGGCCCAGGACGACTGGGATGGCTGGGTCAAGTTGACCCAAGCAATGGACAAATACGATATATTGACCGTCGGCGACGACCTCTTCTGCACCAACATCGAGAGGCTGCGCAAAGGTATCGAGATGGGCGCGGCTTCGGCGATCCTGATCAAGGTCAACCAGAACGGCACGGTCTGGGGCACATTGAAGACGATCGCACTGGCCAGGCAAGCCGCAGGAATGGGAGCCAGGAAAAAGGATATCAAAGTGTTCCTTTCGCATCGTTCGGGCGAAACCAAGTATACCGGCATCTCGTTCCTGGCCAGCGGCGTAAAAGCCGAGGCTTTGAAGACCGGAGCGTCGCAGCCGGAAACAGCTTATCCCGATCAGAATACCTGGGTTCGCAGGGCCAAATATCTAGTCATGAACTTGCTCGGCCAGGGCCATGTTTTTAACAAGAAAGACAAAGCCATGCTGGTTTCCACGGATTACATCGCCAAGGCAGGGATAAAAGGCATCAGCGAACTGGAAAAATTCAGCAATACCCAGTTGATAGTATACGGAAAGAACGCCAGAAAGGCCGTACAGCTATTAGGTATCGAGGGGTTGGATACAAAACAGATAATGACCGCCAGGAACCAGGATAACGCCATCAAGGCCGCTAAACTGGAATTAGGGATCCAGGTCGAAGATATCGTTGTAGTCAGAACTCCGGCTGAGCAGGAGGCCAAATACGGTTTTGCCGGGAACATGGAGGTATTGAAACAGGTAGCCGCGGAAGGCGCAAGTCCGGCGCTGGAACTCGGTAAGGCCGTGAAAATGCTTTATAAAAACAGGGAAGTTAATTTGGCGTTTGAAAAAGTGATCGAAGCAGTGGATGCAAAGGTGGTCGAGAAATTGACCAATGATCAGAAAATAGCGCTTCTCGAGTCTAACAGGGGGACTTTTGATTTCACGGACACCTACATGGAATTGAAGCTCACCGACAAGGTAGCGAAATCGGTCGAAGGGGTAGAAAGAGAAGTTAGAACTGTATTGAGCCAGATATAAAAAAGCCACGGATAAAACAGCATCGAGTTAAGACCTATGAAAATTTTCCGGGCGGTATTAATGGCGGTTTTGTTGGGCGCATGGGAAACCCTCGCGGAAAAATCGATCGAGCTCTTTTTCGTGGGATTAGCCGTTAATCCGGATAATCTCTGGGTGAATCTTAATCCCGAGCAGCCCGGAAAGATAATCGGACCGGCTATCAAAGATACCGACCTGGGCAAAATAATCCTGGCCGCGGACCTGCGTTTAAAGAAAGATGTTGCCGCGGCGACCAATCCCCGGACCTCGGAAGCGGGCAGGATTTACTGGGACAAACTTTACGCCAAGGCCGAGGAGTTGGGGCTCGAGGATAAGATCCCGGTGGCTAACCGGGTCTGGATAATTCCGGATATCGCCCGGGTGCGGGAAAGCGCCAACGCTACAAAAATAGTCGACGCTCCTTTAAAGGTTTGTTTGGAATCGGAATATGTCGGCGGGCAATCCGCCCTAAAGGACCGCCGGCAGATAGAACTGGCGGATTACGCCAACCGGCTTTTAAGGGAGTTGATCCTGCCGGCCGTGACCAGGAAAATCAACGAGCAGGCAGTTTACGCTGATTTGAGGCAGGTTTACCGCGCTCTCGTTCTGGTTCAGTGTTATAAAAATAAATCTTACGCAGGAGCGGATCAATTTTTAAGAAATGCCGCTACGGTTTTAGAAGACGCTGTCCCGGCATTGAGTTTTAGCCCGGAGCAGATTTACGGCGAGTATATGCGTTCTCTGAAAAAAGGGGAATATAATTTCAGCGAGTCTAAGGATGGCCAGCTGGGTTTTTATTTAAACGTGATCACCCGCGACTATTTCAGCGGAGGGGTGGATCTATCCAATATAAAAACCGTAAGTACGCAGGAAACCAAGGACAGAGCTTCCGGAAAGTTCTACTCGGCAACGATAGTTTTACCCAAGCGCGGCCGGATCTTGCAGGTAGTCAGAAATAATTTAGAGCTGAAAGTTAAAGAATTAACGGGAGTTATCCGTGACGCGCTGGTAGAGAATCTCCCAGTGCTGACATCTCAGCGGGTTAAAGAGCCCTCGCTTTTGGCGCAAGAAAAGTTTTCCAGGGCTGTTTTGAGTAATCTTTGAGATATTTTGCTTTACTCTTTTAAATAAATTGCTATAATACTCTTAAGCCTGCCTTAACTTGGATAATTTCAGGAAGGCGGGCAGCGCTAAGGGGTTAGCGTAAGCCACGGTTAAGAATAGTGCTCTTGTTCAGGCAAGATAATCCGGGAAATCATTCTTTGTCTCTTAACGTCAGTGGCTGGGTTATTATGGGGAGGTGGGTTGATGCAGATTTCGGAATCAGAGGATAAAAGGATTTTCGCGCGATTTCCGGTAAAGCTAGCGATGAGATTCCTCGATCTATTAGCTAATAAAGAAGTGCAGGCGCAGGCATTGGATATCAGCGCCAAAGGTATCGGTTTCGTTACTGCGACCGAGTTAAGGCCGCTGACTCCTCTGGAAATGTGGTTGAAGGTTCCGGATAAAGGCGATCCGCTCTATACCCGGGGAGAGGTTGTCTGGTCTGAAATGATCGGGCCCAATCAATACCGGACAGGCGTAAACTTAGAGCGCGCTGATCTCATGGGTATATCCCGGGTTTTACGGGCCAGATAATTCTCGAGAGAAAAACTTCAAAAAAGCTCTAACCAAAATTGAATTAACCCTTCCCCGCAGCAAAACCTTGGTTGTAATGATTTATAGTTGAATAAGTTTTTTAGTTATGCTACACTTTATATAATTTGTATTAATGGAAACTTTTTTGCTGCTTGTGTTGTCTAATATTTAGGAGGATAGATGATAGGGGGAATAAAGAATTTCAAGGGGGTCTTGGTTTTCTCGCTTCTGACTCTGGCTTCGATAAACCTCGCGGGATGTTCTTCCCAGCCGTCAACGCAGGCTAAAGGAAAATCAATTTCGGTCTGGCACTGGATGACCGACCGGCAGACGGCTTTCGAGGAGTTGGCTAAACGCTATGAAGCTGCTACCGGCGTTAAAGTCAATTTTGAGCTTTACGCTCCTTCCGACGCTTATTCCCAGAAAGTGCGCGCCGCGGCTCAGGGGATCAATCTTCCGGATATTTTCGGGATCCTGGGAGAAAAAAGAGATTTCTCCTCGTTTATCAAAGCCGGCCACATTCTCGACCTGACCTCTTACATGAATGAAAACGATCAGGCATGGAGGAACATATTTTTCCCCAAGGCTCTGGCCTTGAACGAATTTAACGAGGACAACAGCTATGGTATCAATACGGGCACTTATGGAGTGCCTATTGATATCATGACCATCCAGATGCTTTATAATAAAGATCTTTTTAAGCAGCTGGGGCTTGATCCGGAGAAGCCGCCGGTTACTTTCCAGGAATTCATCGATATAGGTAAGAAGATCAAGGAGACCAAGCTCCAGGGCATGGTCTCCGGCTGGGGCGAAGTATGGATGATCGATTGCCTGGCTAATAATTACGCTTTTAATATCATGGGCAAAGACAAAGTCCTGGCCACGATCCGCGGAGAGGTTAGTTATACTGATCCTGACTGGATAGAGGTACTGGGATTATTTGAGAAGATGCGCAATTCGGGAGTATTATCCGACGGGTTGATCTCGATGGTTAATAAGACCGCGGAACAGCTTTTCGCCAACGGAAAAGCTGTTTTCGCTTTTAACGGCTCCTGGTGCGTTAATGTCTATAAAGGGATGAATCCTAATTTGAATTACGCTTCCATGCTGCCCCCCAAAGTTTCGGATAAATACCCGATGGCTATCTGGGGCGGCGCTGGATCGTCATTTATGGTCAATGCCCGCGGTCAGAATAAAGAAGAAGCGGTCAAATTTTTGAAGTGGTTCTCGGCCCGCGATCAGCAAACTTACCTTTCCGAGAAGACTAATAATCTTTCCGCCAATAAAGAATGCGTGGGTTCGATCTCCGAGGTTTTATCCCAGTTCGCCAAAAGCATGGATTTTGCTACTCATCCTAATATCTGGGGGGTGTCGGAATTTCCGGCGGTGATCGAAGCTTTGGATAAGGGGATCCAGACAATAATTCTCGGCGAGAAGACGCCGGAACAGGTGGCCGCGGAAGTGCAGAAGGTCAAGGTCCGCGAGTTGGATAAGAAAAAAAATAAATGAAAATAAAAGACACGCTGGAAAACTATTGTTTTGTCCTGCCGGCGATAACCATCTTCACGGTATTCTATATCATTCCTTTTTTCTGGGTTTTTCAGCTCGGCCTTTTTGACTGGGACGGGATCCTGCCTACAAAAATTTTTGTCGGCTTGGCCAATTTCAAAGAAATAATATTCCAGGACAAAAGCTGGTGGCAGTCAATGGGCAATGCCGGATGGGTGACTTTGATCGCTTTGACTTTTCAAAACGCCCTGGCTTTCTTATTGGCCATGGCTTGCGACCGCGAGATGAAGATGAAGAATTTCTACCGGGTGATATTTTTTATCCCTCCGGTATTATCGGAAATAGTCGTGGGTATGGTCTGGGGTTTTATCATTAATGATGTCTCCGGAGCGAACATTATTAACCGGATGCTTATTGGTATCGGTTTGCCCCAATTGGCGCACAGCTGGCTTAACGACCCCAAGACCGCATTGACCACGGTGGCTATCGTGCACTGCTGGAAAGGTTTTGGCTGGGGATTTTTGATCTTTCTGGCCGGGCTGCAGACGATCCCCAGGGAGCTTTACGAAGCCGCCCGGGTCGACGGAGCCAACGCCTGGCAGCAGTTCAAGGGGATTACCATGCCGCTGATGGTCCCGGTGATCGTATTAGTCGCCATCCTCACGGTCCTGGGAACCATGCAGGCTTTCGCGTTGATCATCGGCTTAGTCGGAGGGGAGCTTGGCGGCCACACTTCAGTGCCGGTGTTAAGGATCCTGGCTTCGATGCGCGGGTCGTCGCGTTTCGGTTACGCCTGCGCCCAGGGGATCACCTTCGGCGTGGTCCTGGTAATGATATCGTTTATTCAATACCGTTTTTCGCAAAAAGGTAAGCACAACTAGAAAACGATGAATACAAGCTTTTATTACAAAACAAAAAAAATAAGCATAAACGTTTTGATCCACGCGTTTTTGCTGGCAGTGGCAGTGACCTGCTTATTCCCGCTTCTGTGGATGATCGCCTCCAGTTTTAAAACCCAGGAGACGATCTTCAGCGACATTTCCCTTATTCCCAAGCAGTTCCATTTTATGAATTACTGGATCGCCATTAAAGAATGCGACTTCGGCCGGTATTTTTTAAACAGCATATTTTATACGGTTTCCGTGGTCTGCGGGATCGTGATCGTTTCATCGCTGGCAGCTTACGCATTTTCCCGTTTTAAATTCCCCGGGAAAAACATCTTCTTCTATATGTTCATGGCCGCGATGATGATCCCTATCCCGGGAAGTTTTGTGGCTTTGTACATCCTTTTGAACAAGCTGCATCTGCGCAACACCCCTTTAGGCTATATCCTGTGCATGATCAATGTCGGTTTGTCGACCAGCATTTTTCTTTTAAAGACTTTTTTCGACAAGATGCCCAAAGAACTCGAAGATGCCGCGCGCATTGACGGCTGTTCCAAGCTGGGGATCTGGTGGCACGTAGCCTTGCCGCTTTCCGGGCCGGTCCTGGCAGTGGTGGTAGTTTTTAACGCGCTTGCGGTTTGGAATGAGTATATCCTGGCTTTAATAATTTTTGATACCAAGACTAGCATGCCTTTGCAGGTAGCTTTGCAGACTTTCCAGGGCGAATTTGTCACTAATTATCCGCTTTTGATGGCCGGCCTGACCATAGCGGCCGTGCCGATAATAATATTATATCTGGTAATGCAGAAATATATCATCAAAGGGGTTACCCAGGGAGCGGTGGTAGGATGATAATACGTCACACGTCACATGTCACATGTCACAAGATTGTATTGGCCGGCGTACTTTTTGCTTTTAGCCTGCTGACTTTGGGTTTTGCACAGGAGCAGCCAGCGGAAAAGCCTTCTTCCGGAGAATTGATCAACAATTCCTGGGCTGTGCACGGCAAGCGGGATGTGGAAGCGACTTTCCAGGTTACCCAGCAGCTTATCGATCTATACAAGGACCAGGCGGATAAAGAGCAGGCATCGTTGAGCGCTCTGCCTAAGGCAAAGGATGAGATCAATAAGGTCGCGGTTTTAAACGATGTGGCTACCGCTTATTTTATCCAGGCTGAGTCGTTTATGCGCCAGCAGAAACTCGAAGAGGCCAAGAAAATATTTAAAATGCTTATCGATAAATATTTTTACGCCCAGGCCTGGGACCCGCGGGGATGGTACTGGCAGATCGCCGAGGCTTCCAAACAGAGCATCAAGAAAATGGAGAGCGGCTCGATCGAGCTGGAGGCGGTTAAGAAAGTCAGCCAGCTTCCTACCAAGGTCGTTTTATACGAGCCGGGTAAAGAGGATTTTATAGATTACTCCAAGTATGGTGAATTTAAGAACTTGGGGACCGATAAATACGAATACGTGGTCAAGGACCAGGAAGGGTTGAGCATCGCTGTAGGCGAAGGGATCTATCCTAATACTACTTCCGTAAGATGGGACCCGGAGTTAAAGAAGGCCCAGAAGGAAAAAAGGCTCGAGGGAAGCCACTGGGATTTCGTGCATTCCCCGGATCTGGAGGCGGCTTTTTTGAAATGGGCGACCGGCTCCGAGCCGCAGGGAGTGAGGCTTTTTTATATCGGATTAATTTTGGAAAAATCCGGGATGATCAAAGAGGCGATCAAGGCTTATTACGCGATAGTCGTGCATTACCCGGGAGCGTACGGCTGGACTTATTTCAAGACCCCCTGGTATGTAGGGCAGGCAGCCATCGCCAAAATAAATTATTTGTTGCGCAAGAACCCGCAATTGGGTTATAAACTTGCGGATGCGGATATCAGGATCAAGAACGGTTATGATAATAACGTAGCTAATGACACTGTTATCGCCAGTCCCGGCCGGTTCGTCAAAGTGACGCTGATGGAGAAGTTGAAAGCTAAGCCTTCCAAGGAACTTTTAAGCATCAAGAAACGCTCCGGCAAGGGCCGGGTTTATGTCCTTCAGTATGAGACCGGGGATTGGGAGCTGATGGTCGACGGAAAACCTTTCGCGCTTAAGGCGGTCACCTACTCTCCGACTAAAGTCGGGGAATCTCCCGATGACGGAACCCAGTCCAACTGGATGGAGCAGGATATCAACAAGAACGGCAAGGCTGACGGCCCATACGATTCTTTTGTGGACAGGAACCGCAACAATGTCCAGGACCAGGATGAGCCGGCAGTGGGAGACTTCGCATTAATGAAAGATATGGGGGTAAACGCGATCAGGCTTTATCATCATCCGAATAAAGTTAATAAAGAAGTTTTGCGCGATCTATACAAAAACTACGGGATCATGGTGATCATGGGAGATTTCCTGGGTAAATACGCGCTCGGCTCGGGCGCCCAGTGGAATCCCGGGACCGATTATAATAACGAGGAACATAAGAAGAATATGATGGACTCGGTCACCAAAATGGTCGAAGAATTCAAAGACGAGCCTTATGTTCTGTTCTGGCTTCTCGGCAACGAAAACGTCTACGGCTATGCCTGTAACGCCGATACCCAGCCCGAAGCTTTCTTTAAATTAGCCAATGAGGCGGCCGTAAAGATCAAATCCATCGACCCGGACCATCCGGTGGCTATTTGCAGCGGCGATATTTTATATTTGGATAAATTCGGCAAGAACGCTCCGGATATAGATATTTTCGGGGCCAATGCTTACCGGGGAAATTATGGATTTGGATTCTTCTGGCGGGAAGTTAAAGAAGAAGCGGATAAACCGGCCTTTATTACCGAATACGGCTGCCCGGCTTATTTCGAAGGGAAATCCGTCGAAGAGGGCGAAGAAGCCCAGGCGGACTACCACCGCGGATCATGGGATGATATCGAAAATAATATGGCTTTCGGCGAAGGAGCCGGTAACGCTATAGGTTCAGTGGCCTTCGAGTGGCTGGACGAGTGGTGGAAGGCTTATGAGCCGGCTATCCATGACAAAAAAGGAAGCTGGGTCGGGCCTTTTCCGGACGGCACTATGCATGAAGAATGGCTGGGGCTTATCGGCCAGGGGGACGGCTCGCTTAGCCCGTTTTTGAGGCAATTGCGCAAGGCTTATTCATATTATAAGAAAACCTGGAAAAAATAATTTTTAAATAATTGATCATTTAAGAGAAGAGGTGGAAAGGAGGAGGTCAACAAGATCGAACATAAAAATTCAAACATCATTTATATAGAAGAAAATTATTATAAACGAAGTGCAAAACAAAGAAGGAGGAAGGGAAAATGAAGAAACTAATTGCTGTAGTGCTGGCGATGGCTTTACTTTCTCCCTTAGCTTACGCCGCTGAGGAAAAGAAAGAGGAAAAAGCCCCTGCCGCAACCGCGGTCAAGGAATTCTGGGTTTTCAAGGATAAGGGCGCGAAGGAAAATCACTTTATTCCTTCGGGTTGGATGGGAGATTACGGCGACTTGAAGCTTAACGACCAGTCTACCGATAATCCTTATTCCGGCACTACTTGTATTCAGTTTACTTATACCGCAAAAAAATCCCAATCCCAAGGCTGGGCCGGTGTTTATTGGCAGAATCCCGCCAACAACTGGGGAAGCAAAAAAGGCGGATTCGATCTTACCGGAATGACCAAGCTTACTTTCTGGGCCCGCGGCGCCAAAGGCCGGGAGATCATCCAGAAATTCGTCATAGGCGGGATGGGCATGGGTTCGGTCAAGGCCACTTATCCCGATTCCTCGAGCGTGGAATTCGGGCCGGTGGAACTTACCGATACCTGGAAACAATACACGATCAATCTGGTTGGCAAGGATTTAAGCTATATGAGCGGCGGTTTCGGATGGGTGACCACGGCGGATCTGAATGCCGACGGAGCGACATTCTATCTGGATGACATCAAGTTCGAAGTTGACCCCACGATGAAGGCAGAAGGTAAAAAAATCGAAGCTATGCCGTTTTATGTTTATGCTGACCGTTCTTCGGTGAATAACCATTTTATTCCCTCGGGATGGATGGGCGATTTCGGAGACATCAAGTATGACGGAGCTAGCAAGGAAGATCCTTATTTAGGAGACAGCTGCATCAAGATCGTCTACAGCGGTAAGGCTTCCAACGGCGCCCGTTGGGCCGGAATTTACTGGCAGAATCCCGCAAATAACTGGGGAACTGTCGATAAAGGGTTTGACCTCTCCAAAGCTACCAAGGTCACTTTTTGGGCCAAGGGCGCAAAAGGCGGAGAGCGCATCGAAGAGTTCAAGCTCGGCGGGATCATGGGCGAATTCTCCGATTCGGATGCCTCGGGCATCGGTCCGGTTATCCTGAACAAGGAATGGACCCAGTATACTATCGATCTAAAAGGCAAGGACCTTTCCTATATTATAGGGGGTTTCTGCTGGGCCACTAACGTCGATGTAAATCCTGACGGAGCAACTTTCTATCTGGATGAGATCAAATACGAATAAGATAAACAAAACAGTGTTCAAAACTACAGGTTGCAAGTGCTTAGCGCTTGCAGCCTGTAGTTTGTTTTTTGCCGGCTGCGTTCTGGGGTTCTCCCCGAAGGCTAAGCCGGCGGTATTCATTAAAACGCTTAAGAACAGCCGCTATCAGCTTATAGTCGCTAACAAACCCTACGTGGTAAAGGGGGTCTGCTATAATCCGATCCCCATCGGGGGTAACTATGATTATGACTGGTGGTCTGACCTTTACAAGCCGTGGCTGGTGGACGGAAAATTGATGAAAGATATGGGGATAAATACCGTCCGTATCTACCAGGCCGGTGAAGATCCGGAAAAAGTAAAGGCGGTGATCAGGGATCTATACGAACAATTCGGGATCCGCACGATCCTCGGCCACTGGATAGGTTTCTGGGAATATCCCTGTCCGCTGTATGGGGATAAAGCTTTTGAGCAAAGGATCAAGAAAGAATTGGTTGATATGGTCAATCTTTATAAGGATTGCCCCGGAATTCTGATGTGGATACTTGGCAACGAAAATAATTATTCCTGCCTCGGCCATGTCAATCCCTGGTCAACCGACGAGATAGATAAGGAAAACGATCCCCAGGTCAGAAAGTCCATGCGGTCCAAGGTCTATTATTCTTTTATCAACGAGTTAACCCGGGAGATCCACAAGATCGATTCTAATCACCCGGTGGCTTTAGGCAACGGGGAATTGATCATGCTGGAAGCGGCTAAGCAGTATGCCCCGGACGTGGATCTGGTCGCTTGCATAATTTACCGCGGTAAAAGCTTCGGCAACCTTTTTAAATCCCTGAAAGCGACTTTTGATAAACCTCTTTTGTTTTCCGAATTCGGAGCCGATAGCTACGATGCCCTCAAGCAGAAAGAATCCCAGGAAATGCAGGCTTTATTCCTTGAATCCCAGTGGCGGCAGGTTTACGATAATCTGGCTACCAATAAGTCCGGGGAAGGTAATTGTATCGGAGGGACAATGTTCGAGTGGACCGATGAATGGTGGAAACATAACCCGGTCGACACGGAAAGCCTGAAGATCCACGATACGGAATCGAACTGGTCCAACGGCAGCTATTATTTCGACATTACGGCTCCTAAAAACATGAACATGAACGAAGAATGGTTCGGGATCGTCGGTTTGTCTAGCGATCAAAAAGAGTCCGGTTTGGATAAGCGCATTCCGCGTAAAGCTTATTACGTGATCCGGGATTTCTGGAAAAATCCTGCACCCAAGCCAAAAACTAAAAAAGCGAAATAAAAATGAGAAAATCAAAAATCTTAGTTTTAATTTCCGTCTTTATTTTAATGAACTCATTAGTTTTTACCCAGGAGCCCAAAAAGCCCGATGAGTTGGCCTTAGAGATAGTCGCCTCGCAGGATAACCAACAGGCATTCTCTTTACTTAAGGGAGCAAACGAAGCATTTTCCAAAGAAGGAAAGTTCAACGAGTTCAGCGATTTTCTCAAGAATCTTTCCCTGAAAAAGAAAAGTTTGGAGCCGGTATTGAGATATTTTTCAAGCCTCAGCCGTTATCAGCAGCTTAAGTATCTTGAAGAAAAACAGGCTTGGGATGAGTATTTCAATAAAGGCAATGACTACCGTCAAGATTTAACTTCGGGCTTAGACGAAGTAATTAAATCTGCTACGGCCAAAGATCCGCTGTCGGTTTACGCCCGGCTTTTGCTATGGCAGTTCCACCAGGACCAGCAGGATGTTTTTGCCCAGGATTCTTTGGCGGATCTAACTTCCTCGGCGAAACCTTATGCCGAAGCCACGAAAGACGCAGTTGTTTTAAAGGTTGTTGCGGATAAGCTGCAAGCTTACGAACAGAAGAGCAAAGCCAGGGAAATTTACAAATTATATATCGATAACGTCGTTAACGTCAATTCAAAAGAAAATGAACTGAAAGCCATGGCCGCGGGATTTTTTAAAGACGGCAACCTGGAACTCGCCGAAACTGTTTACGACGCTTATATCGAAAAAATCGTTAAGAGCCGGCCTAAAGATGACCTGATCCCGGAGTTAGTTAACCTGGCCCGGGAGTTTGTTTATAAAGACGGCTCTCTCAATGATCCGGGTTACGCCGAAAAGATTTTCTCCAGGATCGAAAGTTTATCTTCTAAATCGGCTTTTGACGAGCAGTTATCTTATTTACGCGCTTACAACCTGGAAAGAGCCAGGGAATTCGATAAGGCTAAAGCGGTATATTTGGATTTCCTCAGCCGATTCCCCAACAGCCCTTATTATGATAAAGTCAACTTTAAGCTGGGGATCATCAGCGCATATGTGTTAAGGGATGTCAAAGAAGCGCGGGAATTTTTCCAGAAGCTGGCCGGGAAAGAAACCGTCAACTCCGAAGTGATCTCCAGTCTTTATCAGCTGGGCCTTTTGGCGCAATGGGAAGAGGATCTGGAAAGGGCTAAGGCCAATTACCTCAAGCTTAAGGAAAAAGCGGGTGACGAATTCAAATCCAGCTTGGGCCTGGCCGAAGAAAGACTAAAAGAGATAGCCGAGAACAAGCTCTTGGACAATAATATCAGGAGTTTCCTGGATGTTTCCCTCAAGGATGAATACAGCACTTTTAATATGTCGAAGCTGGAATTAAAATCTTCGGCGTATAATCTTAAAAAAGGCCAGGAATTTACCATGACCGCGACAGCTTATCCTCCGGAAAGCGGATGCCTGCAGGTTATTCTGGAATACGGCTGGGCCTTAGACCTGGGCAAAGCCGCTCCAACTTTTGAGGATTCAAACTTTACCAGCGCTTACTCCGAGTCCGGAGTTAAAGTAATCGGGCTGGTGGTCAGGACTTCAGCCGGAATCATCGATCGATCAATAGATCTAATTGACGTGGAATAAAGCCTGCCACGGTAGGGTGCAACGTATAAAAGCCCGTTGGGATTTTCCCAGCGGGCTTTTACTTAGAGAGAGCTGAAATTACTTTTTATTGGCCAGAATGTCGCGGGCTTTTTCTATCTGCCCGGGGAAGAGGTCCGATGGGACTTTTTCCCTTCCACAGGCTATAAAAACCATATGCCTGGCGCACTCGGAATTATCCCCTTGGCAATATTTCTCTTTGACCATATCCGCGGTCTTGGGCATCCCGACCATCCGGTCAGAAAAGAAAATACATGTTTTTAAAAGTTTGCAATCAGCCATTTTGCCTCCTGTTACCACATTGTAATCCTTAAATAGTTTTTTGCAAATTTTTATTTTTGAAAAAATTAGCCTGCTCCTGTCCCTATCAAGGCTACGAGTCTTCACCCGTTCACTAAATTATTTAACATTTTGAAAGGGGGCGTGGTATAATGAAAAAGAAAAGGAGGAATAATTATGAGAATAATACTTTTAATTTTTTTCTTCGTTTTACCAATAAGCTGTATCTGCTTTGCCCAATCAAACACTTCCGAAACCCTGACTATCACCACGTACTACCCCGCGCCTTACGGAGTGTACCGGAATTTGCGATTAAATCCCAGCGATAAGCCGGTTGGGGTTGGAGTTGACCGGGGGGTGATGTATTTTAACCAGAGCGAGAATGCCACCTATGTTTATATGAATAATACTTTAGGATGGCAGCCGATTTCGGGGATATGGACAAAAAGCGGCAATAATATTAGTACTCATAATACGGGGAGTGTGAATATTACGGGAAGTCTTATTGCCAGCGGTGGGATTACTGTGGGAAATAGCGCATCAATTGTCCCCGGTACTATCCGTTACACCGCGGCAAATGGTTTTGAGGGCTATCATGGCGGAACGTGGCAACCGTTGGGAGGCGGAGGGGTTCCGAAAGGAACCATTGGAAGTGGCGGAAGTTGGCGTGAGAATGGTTGTTATTCGGGGCCAGGCCCTTGCGTTAAGAGCTGCGGTGGTTTCTCGTCTCCGGGAGTATGCAACGCAGCTAGCCCTGGTCCTGGATGCGAGTCTGGATGGGCCCCTGCAGTTGACGGGTGTCAAGGAACATGGGTTGGTCCTCTTGTTACCGACTGGGATTTAAATCGTTCGACCTGCACTTGGAAATGTGTGAAACAATGACCTATCTGGGCTGGACTTAATCGTTCAGCCCTTTTCTTTGAATACGTATAGATCACCAACGAATCTTCTGTTAGCTAGGCGTTAGCACAGCGATAATAATTTTTAAAAGCAAAAGAGAGAAGACAATCTTCAGCGATTATCTTCTCTCTTTTTATATGTGGTTGCGGGGGCAAGATTTGAACTTGCGACCATCCTGTTTACTAAATTGTCTACCATTTTGAAAGGGGGCGTGGTATAATGAAAAAGAAAAGGAGGAATAATTATGAGAATAATACTTTTAATTTTTTTCTTCGTTTTACCAATAAGCTGTATCTGCTTTGCCCAATCCAACACCACCGAAACCCTGACCATCACTACCTATTACCCATCGCCGTACGGGGTGTACCGGAATTTAAAGCTTAATCCTACTGACGCCGTTCCAGCCGATTCTGCCTTGAGCCGCGGGGTGATGTATTATAATAACTCTACTGACAGTCTGCAAATCTACACTAATTCCGGATGGGTTAATTTAACCGGTGGCGGAGGAGGCGGAGGTGGATACTGGGCAGAAGATACAGCCACGCAGTATATTCACAATACTAACTCAGGAGGCAAAACTTATATTACAGGTCCGGGTGACGCAAACGGTGAGATACTTGAGGTAGACGGAGATATGAGGGTAAAGGATAAAAATGGAAGTACGCTTCTTTACCTGACTCGGCTGGCTGGCACCGACACAACTGGTATTAGTTTTGGCACTTGGACCGGTCCCCAAGACAGATTCCATCTCGGGATAATCGATAGCCCACCTAGATTTCGCATTGATAACGGTACTACAGATTTCCTGAATGTGAATAGTATTGGTAATGTCGGCATCGGCACAACTGTCCCTTTAGTCCCTTTACAGATTGAAACAAACACTATAACCAGTCCTCTCATTTTAAAAAGCGCGGTAGGCGACGTTACTAATCAATCCGGCGTCGTAGCTATGACTCCTTATGGGGATCGGCTTTGGTTGACATACGGCTGTTATCTAAAAAATAATCAGTTCTATCAGGATGGTTATAGGGGCACCTCAGGAAGGAACTTTAAGATGGCTTTTAATCCCCAGGATGGAGTAGCTTGGTATGCCTCCACCAATTTCCCTACAACCTGGTGGGATTTGACCGGGGGTTCAAGCGTGCAATTGTGGAATGAACACGGTACGTGGGTAGGCAATGTAACGCTTCCAAACCTTCCAGTCGGTACTGTTCCGTGTAATCCTGGCGCGCTAAAATACGAAAGTAATCATTTTTATGGATGCAAGTCTGGGGGAGTGTGGGCGCAATTAGATAATTAACTCCTAAAAGCAAAAGAGAGAAGACGATCATAAGTGATCATCTTCTCTCTTTTTATATGTGGTTGCGGGGGCAAGATTTGAACTTGCGACCTTCAGGTTATGCTTTCCACTACAGCTTTCGCTGCTCCGTTATGTACGGATTTGTAGACTGGACTATACCTTAACCGATTTACATCGGTTCCTGCCGTCTAGTCTCTACACCTCTCTCGAAGATTCGAGATTTGGCTCGGTATTACCTTGACTCTACAGTCGAGGGCTTCACCGAATTTGACAGGCTATCCTTCAACCGTTACCGGTTGAGGAGCCCTTGGATAACAAATCCCAGCGTTCCCGGTATTCTGACGATTTTGGTTTTCTCTGCCTTTTTTCTGTTTCAATCAGGGCTATAGTACTCCCCTATTTTGAGAAAACAGAAACAGGCATTACGTAGAATACATGCAGGGAATCGATATACAGTATCGCAAAATCAAAGTCATTCTTGCTGTAACGAGCTCTTAGCATTCTTCGTCGATTAGTCTTGGTTCTGCGAACATCAACCCCAAAATATTGGGTTTTGGAATTGAACCAAGCGCTTTTAACTTGAATGCGAAGGAGCTTGTTGGAGAGGTCGATTGCTAAATCATAGGGAAGACGATCTCCCACGGGTTTTAGAACTCGAAAACCTCTTTTCAGCAATTCGGTGATGACTGCTGATTCCGCGATGTCTGATTTGAGCTTTGTATCCATTGAGCCTGACGAGCTACCAAGCTGCTCCACCCCGCGATCATTTTCTTATTAAGGTATTATACCTTAGGAAATGAAGATATTAAAGAACTATATTATTTATTTTTCAGTCCTGCGGGACGAGTCTCACGGGGACTTCGTTCTTGCGGACAACTCCCATTTTTTCCCGTAGGATTTTTTCCTGGTAAACCTGATCCTTGTCCACCCGCTGCAGTTCGATCTTAAGCATCGCGTTTTCCACCTGGAGCCGCTTGTTTTTCTGGGCCAGGTCCTGATTGCGGTTCCTTAAATCCCGGATCTTCAGGAAACCGGGAGTAAAAAGCACTACGAACAGGGCTACGAGCCCTAAAGTCAGGAAGGGTTTCTTAAAATTCATTTTTTCCAAGTAGTCCCGGCGTAAACCGCGTCTTTTCCCAGCTCTTCCTCGATCCTTAGAAGCTCGTTATATTTGCAGATACGGTCGGTTCTCGAAAGTGAGCCGGTTTTGATCTGGCCGCAGCCGCTGGCAACTGCCAGGTGGGCGATAGTGGTATCCTCGGTCTCTCCGGAACGGTGCGAGATGACTGCCCGGTAATTGTTTTTCTGGGCCATATCGATCGTCTCCAGTGTCTCAGACAATGAGCCGATCTGGTTTACTTTAATGAGGATCGCGTTGGCGCATTTTTCATCGATCCCTTTTTTGAGGAATTTGGTATTGGTGACGAAAAGATCGTCGCCGACCAGCTGGATATTATTGCCCATTTTTGCGGTCATCGCTTTCCAGCCGTCCCAATCAAATTCAGCCAAACCGTCTTCAATGGAAACAATAGGATATTTTGCCGCCCAGCTTTCGTAGATCGAGATTAATTCGCCGGATGATTTTAATGAATTATCGAATTTGTATTTCCCGTCCTGATAAAAAGAGTTGGCTGCCGGGTCAAGGGCGATAAAAACATCTTTCCCGGGTTTATGTCCGGCTTTTTCGATGGCCTGGATAATAAAGCTTAAGGCTTCCTCATTAGCTTTTAGATTCGGGGCAAATCCGCCTTCGTCGCCGACCGAGGTGGCTAATCCTTTGGATTTAAGAAGCGATTTCAGATTATGGAATATTTCCGTTGCCATCCGCAAGGCTTCCGAAAATTTAGGCGCGCCTATGGGAGCGATCATGAATTCCTGGACGTCCAGGTTATTATCCGCGTGCATTCCGCCGTTTAAGATGTTCATTAAAGGGATGGGGAGGATATGGGCTTTTTTGCCGCCGAGGAATTTGTAGAGCGGCTCTTTCTTATCCAGGGCCGCAGCTTTGGCGACAGCCATGGAAACGCCGAGGATGGCATTGGCTCCCAAATTCTTCTTGGTATCCGTGCCGTCCAATTTGATAAGCTCTTTGTCGATAGCCTTAAAATCAGGCTCTAAGCCTTTTATTTTCGAAGCGATTACGGTATTAACATTATTAACCGCTTTCAATACGCCTTTGCCCATATACTTGGTTTTGTCGCCGTCGCGCAGCTCCAAAGCTTCATTCTCTCCGGTGGAAGCCCCCGAAGGAACCGCAGCCCGGCCTAAAATTCCGTTATCCAGGACGATGTCCACTTCAACAGTGGGGTTGCCGCGGGAATCAAGAATCTGACGACCTAAAACCTTTGTAATCTTAGCCATGGAAACTCCTTTTTTACCGATATCACCGCGTAGGTGATAGGAACAAGGTTAGTTTGTTTATTCCTTGCCGTAAACTGGCAGGTGAATAATGCGGATAATAGGTCAATTATACTATTAAAAACCGCCAGGTCAAGAGAGAATTGGCTGGAATTTTTTTGGGAGGCTGACAGGGAGGCTGATATGAGTTGACACGGCTGGGAAGTTATGGTAATTTAAATCCCAGGTATTGCTACCCAGAAGGAGTTACTATGAAGTGGAGAAAAATAAAAACATTTTTTCAGTTCCATTGGGTTGCCATAATTATAATTATATTATGTTTAGCTGTGGCGGTATCGCTGTATTTCTTTTTAAACAGCACCATCAGCGCCTGGAAGGGCTCGGAGTCTTATTTCAAGAAAGCGACTCTGGCCCAATACGGGATATTCTTCTATATATTCTTCGTCCTGCAGATATTAGCCTTGCCTTTGCAGATCGCGCTTTATATCTGGATGATGCGCGGCGGCTACATGAAGTTTACCAAGGTCCAGGCCAAGACTACCGAAGGCAAAGATATAAAGATCCACTGGAAAGACGTTATCGGGATGGAAGAAGCCAAGCAGGAAGCCTCGGAAGTCGTAAAGTTGGTCACGGACCGGGTGGAAGTCCAGAAGATCGGCGGAAAGATCCTGCGGGGGATCCTGATGATGGGGCCTCCCGGCTGCGGCAAGACTTATCTGGCTAAAGCGATCGCTACGGAATCCAACCTGCCGTTCATCGCCATGTCCGGCTCGGAGTTCATCGAGATGTTCGTCGGCGTGGGTGCCAGCCGTATCCGCAAGCTTTTTAAGCAGGCCCGCCAGCTGGCTTACACCGAAGGCGGCTGTATAATATTCATCGATGAGCTCGATGCGGTAGGCGCGCAGCGTTCGGTTGACCGGGGCTTTGGCGGCCAGACCGAATCGAACACGACCTTGAACCAGCTTTTGATCGAAATGGACGGCCTCAAAGAAAAAGATTATAACGTGATCATTATCGGCGCGACTAACGCTCCGGAAACATTCCTGGATCCGGCATTGTTAAGGCCGGGAAGATTCGACCGCAAGATCTACGTGGAGCTGCCTAATTTAGACGAGAGAGAGAGCCTTTTTGAATACTATCTTAAGGACGCTAAATTCGATTCCTCGATCGATAATAAAAGGCTGGCCAGGCTTACCGTGGGCAACAGCCCGGCGGATATCGCCAACCTCGTGCACGAAGCGGCCTTGATCGCCGTGCGCAACAAAAAAGCGGCCATTTCCATGAAAGAGGTCACCGAAGCTTATGACCGGGTGGAAATGGGCATTAAGCACAAGGTGGTCTTCAGCCAGGAAGAACGGGCTAAGATCGCTTATCATGAAGCGGGCCACGCTATTGCCATGTATTTTCTTGCTCCCCATAAAGATGTGTTTAAAGCTACTATCCTGGCCCGGGGCGGGGCTCTGGGATTTGTCATGCCCCAGCCGCGCGAAGAGATCCATGTGCGCACCAAGGATCAGTATTTGGGCGATATAAAAGTAAACCTGGGTTCTTATGCCGCCGAGAAATTAAAATTAAATGTTACCACCTCCGGGGTAAGCCAGGATTTTACCAATGCCATGTGGATCGCTCATCATATGGTCTGGGAATGGGGGATGGGAAAATCCGGCCTGGTCGGAAACTACGCTTCCATAGCCGCTATGCCTACCAGTATCGGAGTATTTAAAGGAGAAAACGTCTCTTATGTTTCCGAGAAAATAAAAGAACAGCTCAACTCGGAAGTACAGGAAATACTCCAGGAGTGTCTTAAGGAAGCAGAGCAGTTGTTGATAGCCGAATCCGCTCTTCTTGACCGTTTTGCCGAGGAATTATTGAAAAAAGACGAACTCGACTATGACGAGATCGAAGCGATCTTCAAGGAGTTCAATAAAACGCGTCCTCCGATGCCGAGGTTGCGGAAATAATGCGAGCAAAAATCGGTCTGGTTTTTAGCGTTATTTTCTGCGGGTTTTTACTAGCTGGATGTTTCCCCGATGATATCCAGCCCTCCTATAAAGAAGCCGATATTCCCGTTACTATTAAAAAAATCTGCCGGGAAGAATTTAAACTTAGGGTGCTGCCGATCAGGGTCGGCAATACCTTATGGGTATACGCCCCTCAGCCGCGCCTCCTGCATGCCGATTTCGGCAAGAAACCGGAGAAAATCTTTGATGAAGATCTGCTGGATAAAGCCCGGAATATTTTGACGAGCATCAGCCGGGTATTGCTTAGTTCCGACAAAGCCCCTGATTTTTTTGTTTTGGTTCTTTCCGACATAAATATCGGCCTGGATTATTCTTTGACCGCTAATATCCTGGATATTAAAAAATCCGCGGCCGGAATGATCCCCTGGAATGAAGCTAATAAGAGGTATGTGATCGGTTTTGAACAGTCTGTTGACGCCAAGGGAGATGTCCGCGGCGAGCATTTAAAGGTTTACGATCTTAAGCTGGCCGAGTTTTTAAGCCGGCTGATCGTTCAAAGAGTAAGGATGTTCTTTCAAGAAGAGCCGATCAAGAAATATTTTTCTTTAAAGGATGTTAATGCGGGTTTCCGGGACAAGGTTTTTACTTTTGAGTATTCGACGGACAAGAAACTCGAGCCGAAAGAAAATCCGGATATTCCCCGGGCTATCCTGAATAGCATAGTCTATTGTTTTAAAACCTACGAATTTAAAGATTTTGCCCGGGTTAAGATTAGAAACTTGCAGGGTGGGGCGATCGTTGTTTACGAAAGTAAGGATATTCAGGCTATATCTATCGAGTAGCGAGTTTAACCTTCCTCTTAAAAATCATCAATTTTCCTTCCAGAAATAACTCAATGGCCATAGGATAAAGTTTGTGTTCCAGTTTGTGGATTTTTTCTTCGAGCGTTTCCAGGGTATCGTTTTCCTCTATCTTTAGCGCAGCCTGAAGAATGATCGGGCCATGGTCCATTTCTTCATCGACAAAATGCACGGT
>JAPLLS010000020.1 GCA_026387435.1 Candidatus Omnitrophota bacterium | reverse complement strand
TCGCAGGAGTTTTTTACTTTGTCTATCTTGCCACGGGAAACGGTAATTCAGGTATTTTAGAAAGGAGACAAGATAATGAAGTTAATGGATTTTCTATCTAAAAAATCAATCGTCGCAGAGATCAAGTCCACAAAAAAAGAGGACGTTTTAAAGGAGCTCGTGGATCTATTGATCAATGCCGGTGAATTGGAAAAATCATCCCGCAATAAAGTCATAGATGCCCTTTTGGAGAGAGAGTCTTTGGGCTCGACCGCCATCGGACAGGGTATCGCTATACCGCACGCAAAAACCGACACGGTAAGCAAGTTAGTAGGAGCATTCGCTCTTTCCAAAAAAGGGGTGGATTTCGATTCCCTCGATGGTGAGCCCGTCTATATTTTCTTTCTGTTGTTAGCGGCGCAAGATTCTGCCGGGCCGCATTTAAAAGCTCTGGCCAGGATCTCCCGTCTTTTTAAAGATAAATATTTCCGCGATAATCTTCGCAATTGTACCAACGAACAAGACATCATAAAAGTAATTTCCCAGGAAGACGAAAAGGTTTAATCGAGGGGATATGAAACCTAGATTAAGACGGCTTTTCATGTGGTTATACCCCGGCATCGGCATCAAACGCTGGATAGGGTTAAGCGCTTTCGGGGTGATACTGCTCATAGTTGGCTCGGGAAGTTTAGCCAGCGGAGAATTCCTTATTGTCAAGATCCTGGATTCGGTGATCCTCGTTTCCGGGCTGGTTATTCTGGTTTTAGGCATTAAAAGGCTGCTCAGTTCTTTGATCAACGCTTTTCTTCCGGCTACGAAACAGAATGACCTGGTGGATATCCTTTATCACCGCAAACAGCTTTCTCGCGGCCCGAAGATCGTGGCGGTGGGGGGTGGTACGGGGCTGGCCATGCTTTTGTCGGGCTTGAAGGAATATAGTTCGAATATCACGGCCATCGTCACTGTCGCCGACGACGGAGGTTCTTCGGGGAGGCTGCGCCAGCAATTTGAAATGCCTCCTCCGGGGGATATCCGTAACTGCCTGGTCGCTCTTGCCGACGCCTCCACGATGATGCAGGATCTTTTCCAGTTCCGTTTCGAGGAAGGCTCGGAACTCGCCGGCCATAACTTCGGCAACCTGTTCATTACGGTAATGACCAGGCTGACCGGCGATTTTGAGAAAGCGGTCCGCGAGACCAGCAAGGTTTTGGCTTTAAGGGGCCAGGTCATTCCCTCGACACTGGAGAACGTTACCCTGGTCGCCAGGCACGAGGACGGCTCGATCACCGAAGGGGAATACAACATCCCCCGGACCGGCAAGCCGATCAGAAAAGTTTATCTTAACCCGCTTTCTCCGGAAGCCGCACCCGAAGCGGTTAAAGCCATAAAAGAAGCCGAGATCATCGTTCTGGGGCCGGGTTCTTTGTTTACCAGCATTATCCCGAACCTTTTGATCAAAAAGATAACCGATAACATCGTCGTTTCCCGGGCGATCAAGGTCTATGTTTGCAACGTCATGACCCAGCCCGGAGAGACGGACGGCTACAGCTCTTCTCAGCATGTCCGGAACCTTATCGATCACAGCCATCCGCGGGTCATAGATTATTGCATTGTCAACACCGGAAAGATCCCTGCGGAGATATTGAAGCGTTATGAAAGCGAACAGGCGTACCCGGTTTACAGCGACAGAAAAACCGTCTATAACATGGGTTACCGGGTAATCGAAGAGGATACGGTCTCCATTGCCGGCGGCATGGTCAGGCACGATAATCTCAAACTGGCCAAGTTGATCTTTAGTTTATTAGAGGAATTTTAATTTCAGTTCTAAAAGGAAAAATGCCGATCGCCAGCAAAAAATTAATTGTAAAGAATAAACAAGGGCTGCATGCCCGGCCCGCGGCCATGTTCGTGCAGGTCGCCAATAAATTCGAAGCTAATATTACGGTCAGCCGAGACGAAGAAAAAGTGAACGGGAAATCCATCATGGGAATATTAATGCTGGGAGCAGAACAAGGCAGCGAGATAATCCTGGAAGCCGAAGGCAAGGACGCCGAAGCCGCTTTAGTGGAATTGGAGTGTGTCGTAAATAAAGAGGACCTGACATGATCAAGCTAAAAGGCATACCCGCGGCGCCCGGGATCAGCATTGCCAAGGCTTATAAAGTAGGCAAAGAGGAATTTGACATTCCCCAGGAGGCGATAAGGCCCGATGAGATACCTTTGCAGATCCAGCTTTTTGAAGAAGCGCTGATCTCGACCCGCAAAGAGATCATCGAGCTTCAGAAAAGGATCTCCAAGGATATGGGCCAGGAAGAAGCCCAGATCTTTGACGCCCACCTATTGGTGCTCGAGGACCGCATGCTCATCGAGGAAGTTATTTCCCGCCTTAAGAAAGAGCAGGTCAGTGTAGCTTTCATATTTTCCGAGGTCCTGAAAAAATACATCGCTGTTTTCTCTAAAATAGAAGACGAGTACCTGAGGGAGCGCACCGCTGATCTTAACGACGTGGGCAAGCGCGTGCTGCGCCATCTTTTGGGCAAAGAGCATAAAGGATTAAAAGATCTGAAAGAACGGGTAGTGGTTATCGCGCACGATTTGTCGCCGTCCGATACCGCGGCCATGCATAAACAGCTGGTCAGCGCTTTTGTCACCGATATCGGGGGAAAGACGTCTCATACTGCGATCATGGCTAAATCTTTGGAGATCCCCGCAGTAGTCGGGTCGGTCGAGGCGACAACAAAGATCAAAACCGGCGACATGCTTATCGTCGACGGTACCATGGGTGTGGTGATCATCAATCCCGACGAAGAAACCCTGCGCGTCTACCAGGAAGAGGAACAAAAGTTAATCGGGGTCGCGGAGCGGTTTGTCGCGGTCAAGGATCTGCCGGGTGAAACTAAAGATAAACACCTGGTTAAGATCGTCGCTAATATCGAACTTCCGGAAGAGATCCCTTCGGTAAAGGTCCACGGCGGAGAGGGGATCGGCCTTTACCGCACGGAATTCTTTTACATGAACCGTAAAGACGCGCCGACGGAAGAGGAGCAGTTCCAGGCCTATAAATTTGTCGCCGAAGAAATGAAAGAAAGTTCAGTGGTTATCCGCACCCTGGATCTGGGAGGGGATAAATATTTGTCCCAGTTCGAGATGCCCAAAGAGATCCAGCCGTTTTTAGGCTGGCGGGCGATCCGCTTTTGCTTAGCCCGCCCGGACGTGTTCAAATTGCAGCTGCGCGCCATACTGCGGGCTTCGGCCTACGGCAAACTCAGGCTGATGTATCCGATGATCTCGAGTATCGAAGAGTTAAGGCAGGCTAACGTTATACTCGAAGATTGCAAGCAGGAATTAGGCCATGAGCGCATGAAATTCGACGAGGATATCGAAGTCGGGGTGATGATCGAAGTTCCCTCGGCGGCGATCACCGCTGACCTTCTGGCCCAAGAAGCCGATTTTTTCTCCATCGGCACCAACGACCTTATTCAATATGCCCTGGCGGTCGACCGGGCCAACGAAAAAGTAGCTTATTTATACGAGCCGGCGCATCCGGCGGTTTTGCGGATGATCAAAAGCATCATCGACGCGGCTCACGCTCACAAGATCTGGGTGGGGATGTGCGGAGAAATGGCCTCGGATGAGGTTTTTACCCTGGTCCTTCTCGGGTTGGGGCTGGATGAATTCAGCCTCTCGGCCCTGGCTATCCCGCAGATAAAATATATCATCCGTTCGGTTACCTTTGAAGACGCCCAAGCCGCCGCCGTGCAGGTTTTAAGCTTATCTACCACTAAAGAGGTGGAAACTTTTATGCGCACTAAGTTGAAAGAGATCCTTAAATAAAATTAATATGAAAGCTCTGATCCTGGCTGCCGGTTACGCTACCCGTCTCTACCCGTATACCAAAAATTTTCCCAAACCGCTGCTCGAAGTAAACCAAAAGCCGATAATAGAGTATTTAACCGAAAAATTGGAGAAGCTTACCGGTTTATCTGAAATAATCGTGATTACCAACGGCCGGTTCTACCCCTATTTTGAAAAATGGAAGAAAACCGTAAAAACCCGCAAAAAGATCAGGATCGTCAATGATCTGACCCAGTCCCCGGAAGACCGGCTGGGCGCCATTGGGGACATGAATTTTGTTTTCGGCAAGCTCGGATTCAACGATGATTACCTGGTGATCGGGGGAGATAATTTTTTTAAAGAGCCGCTTGCAAAATTCGTAAGTTCGGCTAAAAAGAACTACCGGGCGGTGACCATAGGCGTTTGCGACATCAAAAAGAAATCCGAGGCCCGCAACTACGGGGTCGTGACCCTGGATAAAAACCGCCGGATAAATGAATTCTGGGAAAAACCGGCAAGGCCGAAATCGAGTTTGGTCGCGATGTGTTTATATTATTTCCCGGCTTCCCAGGTCGGCTTTATCAGGGAATATCTAAAAAACCCGGCTAACCATTCGGACGCCGCGGGCGCTTATATAGGATGGTTGACCAAAAATAAGAATGTTAGGGCAGTGGTATTCAAGAATTATTGGGTTGATATCGGGAGTATTCATACTTATGAAAAGGTGAATAAAATTACCAAAACCAAAGGAGTTAAGGCGAAATGAAAGACCATTATTTTTTCACGTCGGAATCGGTAGGAGAAGGTCATCCGGATAAAGTCTGCGATCAGATCTCGGACGGGGTGCTTGACGAAGTGTTGAGACAGGATCCTAAAGGCCGGGTTGCCTGCGAGACTTACGTTACCATGGGGCTTTTGATCGTCGGCGGGGAGATCACTACCCGCGCCTATGTGGATATCCAGAAAATGGCCAGGAACATCATCAGGGAAATCGGGTATACCGACCCTAAATACGGATTTGATTATCATACTTGCGCCATCGTCAATACCATTAATTCCCAGTCCCCGGATATTGCCCAGGGCGTAGACGCGGGAGGAGCGGGAGACCAGGGGATCATGTTCGGCTATGCCTGCAATGAGACCGAGGAGTATATGCCGCTGGCTATCACTCTGGCGCATCGGCTGGTCAAGCAGATGGCCGACGTGCGCAAGAAAGAGATCTTGAAATATCTAGGCCCGGATTGCAAATCCCAGGTGACTATCGAATACCAGGGCGGAATTGCCAAACGGGTCGACTCGGTGGTCCTGGCTTGCCAGCACACTGACGAGATCCTGGATAAAGGCGGTGAGCATATCACTGAAAAAGCCAGGCAGGAAATGATCAAAGTGATCGCCGAGCCCTTATTAAAACAATGGATCGATAAAAACACCAAATATTACGTCAATCAAACCGGAAAGTTTTTGGTCGGCGGCCCGCAGTCGGATACCGGGATGACCGGCAGGAAGATCATCGTGGACACTTACGGCGGCACGGTTCCCCACGGAGGCGGAGCGTTCTCCGGCAAGGACCCGACCAAAGTCGACCGGTCCGCGGCTTATATGGGCCGTTACGTGGCCAAGAACATCGTGGCCGCGGGGCTGGCGGAGAAATTCCTGGTCCAGTTCTCATATGTTATCGGTTATGCCGAGCCGCTGTCGATATTCGTGAACACTTTCGGCACCGGTAAGGTCGAAGATGAAAAGTTCGTTAAGTTGATCCGGGAGAATTTTGAATTGACTCCTAAGGGGATCATCCACACTCTTGATCTGCGCCGTCCGATCTTCCGTAAGACCGCCTGCTACGGCCATTTTGGAAGGACGGAGCCGGAATTTAACTGGGAAAAGTTGGATAAAGTCGAAGCGCTGAAAAAACAGGCAGCTAAATTATAATCGCTATCTAACCTGTACAACCCCGTAGGTTGTTAATGGTAAATAGGAGGCTTCATGAAATACGATATCAAGAATATAAAGCTGGCCCAACACGGAGCCTTGAGGATAGAGTGGGCGCGCAACAACATGCCTGTCCTGGGACTGGTGACCAAGCGGTTTAAAAAGGAAAAGCCTTTAAAAGGGCTGACCATCGCCGCCTGTTTGCACGTGACCACCGAGACCGCGGTTTTAATGGAAGTGCTGAAAGCCGGAGGAGCGAACGTGGCGGTATGCGCGTCCAATCCTTTATCCACCCAGGATGATGTGGCTGCGTCTTTGGCCAAGAATTTAAAAATTCCGGTGTTCGCGATCAAGGGAGAAGACACCAAGACTTATTACAAGCATATAGTTTCCGCGCTTTCCTATGAGCCTAATATTACCATGGACGACGGAGCGGACCTGGTTTCTTTGATCCACCAGCACCCGGAGAAATATTTCCGCAAGCCTGTTCTGGGCGGGACTGAAGAAACTACCACTGGAGTTATCAGGCTGAAGGCTCTGGCCGCCGAAGGTAAACTGCGCTATCCGATCGTCGCGGTCAATGACGCGCTGACCAAACACATGTTCGACAACCGCTACGGCACCGGGCAATCCACGCTCGACGGGATCATCCGGGCTACCAATAAATTAGTGGCGGGATCGAATTTCGTGGTCTGCGGTTACGGCTGGTGCGGACGCGGTTTGGCGATGCGGGCCCAGGGCATGGGCGCCAACGTCATTGTCATCGAAGTTTCTCCTTTAAAAGGGCTGGAAGCGGTGATGGACGGCTACCGGGTGATGACCATCAAGGAAGCGGCCAGGATCGGAGATATTTTCGTTACCGTGACCGGCGACGTCAATGTCATCCGTGAAGAACATTTCGGCTTGATGAAAAACGGCGCGATCATCTGCAATTCAGGCCATTTCAACGCCGAGATCGAGATCAAGGCTTTGGAAAAGATGGCCAAAGCCAAGAAGACCATCCGCGATTACACGGTAGAATATATTTTAAAAAACGGCCGCAAGATCTACCTTTTGGGCGAAGGCCGGCTGATCAATCTCGCCGCCGCCGAAGGCCATCCCGCTTCGGTCATGGATATGTCTTTCTGCAACCAGGCCTTAGGCGTGGAATACATGAAGAAGAATTATAAGGATCTAGAGAACGGAGTTTATTCAGTTCCGGAGAACATAGATAATGAGATCGCCCGGCTTAAATTAAAATCCATAGGCGTATCTATCGACACGTTGACCGAAGAACAGAAGAAATATCTTTCAAGTTGGGAGATGGGTACTTAAGTATCTGTCCCTCGCATATGCGCTAAAAAATTTCTCTGGAAATTTTTTAGCATGCTCGGGATAAATTCGCGCTAATAAGTTGATGTCGCTTAGAATATTTAGTAGCGTGCTCCACAACTTATGCGCTCATTTAAGTTGGGTGAGTATTATTTACAAGGGGAGGTATCGAGTGAAGAAGACTATACCGCTTTCGGTGATTTGTTTTCTAGTCATGCCTTTAACCGTTATTTTTGCATCCGAGATCATTGCGGATTCCAAGGTCGCCGGAGTTATGATCTATCCGGATTCGGTTTTGGTCACCCGGCAGGCCCAGGTTAAATTGAACCCGGGTTCGAACAAGGTGATCTTCGCCGATATTATCCCCGAAGTGGACGAAAATTCCCTGAAAGTTTCTTTGAACGAGAATTCCGGGGCCAAGCTTCTGAGCGCCCAGGTAAAACAGGAATATTTGGAACAGATCCCTTCAGAGCAGATCCAGAAATTAAAAGACCAGATCCAGGTTGTCGAAGACGATCTGAGACGCGAGCAGAATTTAAGAGGTCTTTTAGGGGAAGAAAAAAATTATCTGGATTCCATACGCTTTTTTTCCCAGGGCCAGCTGCCTAAAGACCTGGTGACCAAGACTCCCACTCCCGCAGAACTCGACGCTATGCTTAAATTTTTGGACGCGAAATTAAAAGAGAATTATGCCGCGGTAATGGAGGCGGACCTGAAAACCAGGGAATTAACCAATAAGCTCCAGGCTTTGAGAATGGAATTTTCCAAGATCGCCGGGGGAGTCCAGAAATTGAAAAGATCGGTCGAAGTGGAATTGGACGCCGCCAAAGGGCAAGCCGCTATGGTCAGTATTTCGTTTTTGGTCAGGGGCGCTTCCTGGCAGCCGCTCTACGACGCCAGGGCGAATTTCGAAAAATCCGAAGTGGAGTTGATATCCTACGCTAACGTTAAACAGAATACCGGCGACGACTGGAAGGACGTGGACCTGGCGCTTTCCACTGCCCGGCCTTCAGTGGGCGGGAACATGCCTTATGTCGAGCCGTGGTTTTTAAGGCCGTTCCAGCCCCGGGTTTTACGCGAGCAAAAATCTGGGTTTATGGGAAAGATGAAGATGGCCTCGGAAATAGGATCTCAATATGAAGCTTATTCCGACAGCGCAAATGTGGCCATGCCCGCGGCTGCCCCGCAAGTAGCATACGCGACTCCCCAGGAAAAAGGGATCGCCGTAGTTTATACTATATCTCATAAAGTTTCGATCAAGCCCGACGGCACGGATAACAAGCTGCCGGTGTCGACGCAGATGTTAAAAGCCGATTTCGAGTATTCCGCTTATCCCCGGGCCGCGGCAACCGCGTTCTTGGGCAGCAGGGTGGTTAACGCCAAGGACCTCCAGCTGTTAAGCGCCAGGGTCAATGTCTTCCTGGAAGGGGATTTTGTGGGGACCTCCAGCATTCCTAACATCGGCCCGGGAGAAGAGTTCGACCTTTACCTGGGAGCTGATGAGAACGTAAAAGTAAAACGCGAGCTTCTGGAAAAGAAAGTGGATGAGACGTTGATCGCCAATATCGCTTCACCGAATAGAAAAACGAATTTTAAATATAAGATTACAGTGGAAAATTATAAATCCCGCAAAATAAAAGTGAAATTGTTCGAGGCTATGCCGATCCCTCAGGATGACCGGATCAAAGCCAAGATAGAGAAAGTTTCTCTGGAGCCTAAGATCAAAGATTGGAAAGACCGTAAGGGCGTCTGGCTCTGGGATCTGGAACTTAATCCCGGGCAAAAACAGGAAATAACTTACAGTTTTACCGTGGACCATCCGCGGGATATGCAGGTGGAAGGGCTATAAAACTATGAGTGTGCGAAGAATCGGAGTATTGACTTCCGGAGGCGACGCTCCGGGGATGAACGCCGCGATCCGCGCGGCGGTGCGCGCGGCTTTGAACTCCAATTTGGAAGTAATGGGGATCTTTCGCGGCTTTGAAGGATTGATCAATCAGGATCTAAAAGTTTTCGACCACCGGGCGGTATCCAACATCATCGGCCGCGGCGGGACCATTTTGAAAACCGCGAGGTCCGCGGATTTCATGACCGAGGAAGGCCAGAAACGGGCGGTGGAAACCGTGAAGAAATTCGGCCTTGACGGCTTGATCTTGATCGGCGGTAACGGCACGTATAACGGCGGGATAGTTTTATCCCGGAAATGGAACGTTCCTTGTATAGGAGTTCCCGGCACGATCGACAACGATATAAACGGCACGGACTCGACGATAGGAGCGGATACCGCGGTCAATACCGCTCTGGAAGCGATCGACAAGATCAGGGATACGGTAACTTCCATGGAGCGGATCTTCGTGGTCGAAGTCATGGGCCGGGACAGCGGATTTATCGCGGTCCAGGTCGGCCTGGCCAGCGGCTCGGAAGATGTTTTGATCCCGGAAAGAAAATTCGAGATCCACAAGATGTGCCACGATATGGTGGAAGGCAACCTGCGCGGCAAGGTCAGCTGGATCGTGATCGTAGCTGAAGGCGCTGCCAAGGCCGAAGATGTCGCCAAACAGATCACCGAAATAACTAGCCTGGAAACCAGGGTGGCGGTGCTCGGCCATATCCAGAGAGGCGGATCTCCGACGGCTAAAGACCGAAACCTCGCCAGTATGCTCGGAGCCGAAGCGGTTAATTTACTTAACCGCGGGGAAACCTGCAAGGCGGTGGGGGTCATATCGGAGAATATCAATATCGTAGATCTGGAATTCGCAGTGACCAAGAAAGAACTTAAAACCGATAATTTTTATCAATTAATCAAAACGTTAACTTAAGGGAGGAAACAAAATGGGAAGAAGACCCACGGATGTCGAAAAGCTGGTCAGGGACCTCGTCAATACCGACGATGCCAAGGCGAAAAAGGAGATCGCCGATAAAATCAAAGACCTGGCTTACAAAAAAGGCATATATCTATCCAGCATCCACGACCTTTATATGGCCCGCGGCAAAGGCGAATACACCGGCACTACCATTCCGGCGATCAATTTGCGCTCGATGACTTACGATCTGGCGAGGGCGATGTTCCGGGTGGCCAAAAGGAATAATAGCGGCGCTTTCATTTTCGAGATCGCTAAGTCGGAAATGGGCTATACCGGCCAGCCTCCAATGGAATATTCCGCGGTGATCCAGGCTGCAGCGATCAAGGAAGGTTACAGCGGCCCGGTATTCATCCAGGGCGACCATTTCCAGGTTAATGCCAAGAAATACGGCGAAGATCCGGAAAAAGAGATCGCCGGCCTCAAGGCGCTGATCACGGAAGCGGTGGCTAACGGTTTTTACAACATCGATATCGATTCTTCCACGGTCGTGGACCTTTCCAAGACCGATCTTAAGAAACAGCAGCTGCATAATTACACGGTTTGCGCCAAGCTTACTCATTTTATCCGCCAGATCCAGCCGCGGGGGGTCGTGGTTTCCGTGGGCGGAGAGATCGGAGAGGTCGGACACAAGAATTCCACTCCGGAAGATCTGCGCGCGTTCATGGAAGGTTTCAAATCCACTTTGCGTAAAGGCCTGACCGGGATCAGCAAGATCTCCATCCAGACCGGGACTTCGCACGGCGGAGTGGTTCTGCCCGACGGCACGATCGCCCAGGTTAAACTGGATTTTGAAACTTTAAAGACGATCTCCAAGATCGCCCGCGACGAATTCGGCCTGGCCGGAGCCGTCCAGCATGGAGCTTCCACATTGCCGGACGAGGCTTTCCACAAGTTCCCGGAAACCGAGACCGCGGAAGTCCATCTGGCGACCAATTTCCAGAATATGATCTACGATTCCAAGCATTTCCCGGCTGATCTGAAGAACAAGATCTACGAATGGCTTAAGGTCAATGCCGCCAGTGAAAGAAAAGAAGGCCAGACCGACGAGCAGTTCTTTTACAGCAGCCGCAAGAAAGCTTTAGGCCCGTTTAAGAAAGAGATCATGGCTCTTCCGGCGCAAGTCCGGGATGCGATCGCTTCCGAGATCGAAGCCAAGTTCGAGTTCCTCTTCAAGCAATTGAACGCGGTGAACAACAAAGAGCTGGTCGACAAGTTCATCAAGCTTAAGAGGGTGATCATCCGCAAGCACAAAGAAGCCGGGCCGGTGCATCACGACGGCGAAGGCGCGGATTAAAGGCCTTCGGAAGGCCAGTTAGTGTATGTGGATAGTAATCCGAGTGACGCTATCCCGGGAGAGTTTAAGTTTTGGGGAGGCGGAGCCTGGCAGGCCCAGTCCAGCGGCGGCGGGGGAGTTGCGATTTCTTTAAAATGCAATTACTATGGAGATATACCCAGTGGTTGTTCTTGCACTCCGCAATCTTGTCCCGCTGGTTGGACTGCACAAGGCACCATTGGTTGTGCCAATACCGCTTATGCGTACTACGCTGGTCTGCATTGCCTGGGATACTGCGAGCGCTGGTGTACTAAATAAGAGTCAGTGAAACCAGTTTGCATAATGGCACCGCCGAGGGATTCTTTTATTACACCTCAGGGGGAGCCTGGTCCATCGATTCCGCCTAATTACGCGAATTTAACTGTTCATCCGGTTGCCGTCTGCCGGGTGGTGCGCACCTGCGTGAAAGACTAGTAAGTGAAGACCATTGTTTTCTTCTGTTTTTTGTTTGTTCCCGCGTTTGCTTTC
>JAPLLS010000111.1 GCA_026387435.1 Candidatus Omnitrophota bacterium | reverse complement strand
TACACAGATCAATTTCACGTCCTGTTTGAGAAGAAAAAGAATATTTTCGATAGAAAATTTGATCACCGTCTCCTGGGATTTTATCCCGTAGGGAACCCGCGCGGTATCCCCGAAATAGACTAGATCCTCTCCGGGCAATTGGGCGATGAGTTCTTTAACTACTGTCAGCCCCCCTACTCCCGAATCAAACACCCCGATTGGTTTCATCTTCTGCCCTCTTTTGATTTTACAAGGTTAGTATTTTGTTTCTCAGGTTTAACTCCCGCTGCCCCCTGCGCGTAATCCTGGATCCCCCTGCGGATACCTTCGGCGATCTTCTGGCGGTAATCCGGATCATTGAGCAATTGTTCTTCTTTCCTGTTGGAAAGGAAGCCTACTTCAACCAGGATCGCCGGGATATAGGCTCCTCTTAATACGCAGTAGTTCGCTTTTTTTACCCCGATGATGCGGGTATCCACGGAAGCTCCGATGGACTGGCAGATATCCCGCGATAATTGAATAGCTTCACCGCGGTTATAAGTATAGGTCATATCCCAAAGGATAGCTTTAAGGTTCATATCCGGGCTGGCCAAAGAGGCCTTATCTAAATCCAGAGATGAACTCCGGGCGGAACTTAAAGCCCTTTTGTAATCGCTGATTTCGGGAGAAATACAATAGACCTCAAAGCCGCTTAAGGAACGGGCGTTATTGGCGTTGGCGTGAATGCTGATAAAAAGATCAGCTTGCGAGTTCTCAGTCAGCGCCGCCCGCTTTTCCAGCGGAATGAAATTATCCGAAGAGCGGGTAAGAACAGTTTCCACCCCATAGCTCTTTAAGATCCCGCTCAAACGTTTGGCGATATCCAAAACAATATCTTTTTCGGGCATGCCTGACCTTCCCGGCGTCCCCGGGTCTTTGCCGCCGTGGCCGGGATCAATGATCACTTTTTTGATCTTGTTGAAAGATATTGCCTCGCCAACAGCGGATTTGGAAAACATTGCCTCAAAAATATTGCGGAACTGAACCGGAATAACCAGCATCCCGCGATAAATCTCCACCGGTTCGTTCAACTTCCTAGGGCTGCCGTCGACAAAAATAATCTTCCCGCCGGTCTGAAGCTTGATCCGGTGGTCCAAACGGCTTAAATCCGCGGTCCGGGTCAAAGGATCATAATCCCACTTAACATTATTCAGGTCACATAAAGACAAAAGCGAAAAATACCTCGACCCGGAGATAACGTAAGACTGGACGCCGCCTTTGCGGGAAACAGAAGCACAGCCGGAAAGACCAACAATTAAGAAAATCAACGTTGCGATTACAAAAAAATACCCGCTTTTTAAATTCCTCATTTTTAAGTAACTCCTGTGACTTTGTGACATGTAACCTTGTGACTTTTAATGGTGGAGGTGGGCGGAATTGAACCGCCGTCCCTAGATAATCAGATAAAAGATACTACATGCTTAGTCTGTTTATTACGCTTAAGCCTTTTCCCTCCGGCAGACAGGATTTAAAAGGCAGCAGCCTTAATTGCTCTCGCCCGCGCTTGAAAGGCGCAAACGCAGGCCAGCCTAAATTAAGGTCTCAAATCCCCCCCTTAGGCAGGAAGGTTTGAGGCTTAACTAATTTAGTTAGTTAAGTCTTGCCGCAAAACCAGGCATGATCGGAGTCACCATTACTGGTGCCAAAAATACCCGGTTGTTTAACACTTGTGTGTTTGCGTTTATTTGTGCACGGATTGATAACGCGGCCAACCATGCGTCCGCGGCATGCAACTTTTACCCGGCTTACCTAAGTCGAGCCCTTTCACCCCCTCAAAATTTTCCAAACATTAATTATAAAGAAAATTTTGACACCGAGCCGAGATACGGCGAGGCGCCAATTTCCTAATATATATTATCGATTCCGGTCTTTCATCGTCTGGCGAATTTTCCTGTCGACTTCCCGGCGCTTGACGTCCTCGCGATGATCATAAGACCTTTTCCCCTTACAAATCGCCAGGAGCAGCTTGGCAAAACCCTTATCATTAAAATACATCTTTAAAGGAACAAGGGTCAGCCCCTTTTGTGAAAGCTCCATATCCAGCTTTCTGATCTGCTTTTTATGCAGCAAAAGCCGACGGGACCGCGTAGGGTCGACATTTAAATAACTTGCCTGAGCATAAGGACTTATATGCGTGTTGTATAAGAAGACCTGCCCCTCTTCGATGCGGGCAAAACTTTCGGCAAGATTGATCTTACCTGCCCGCAAGGATTTTACTTCGCTTCCCTTAAGTTCGATCCCAGCCTCTACGGTTTCGAGGACCGTATAATCCCGGAAAGCCCGCTTATTTGTAGCTACACTATCACTCATTTTAGCATATTTATCATGAAATATAAACTTAAAAACAAGGGAATCGTGATCAAGCTGGCCACATGGCCGAAGAAGATCCCCTGGCTGACTAAGAGGTCTTCTTTTTTGTAATGGCTGATAATAACCGACAGATTGGTTGCCGGCGGCATTGCCAATTGTAAAACGATTAAAAGTCCGAAAAGTTCAGGCAATTTAAGGACAAAAACCAGCCACAAACCCAGAACCGGCATGACCACCAGTTTGGCCAAAGACATTAAAGCCATTGTTTTCTTTTCGACTTTCGCCAAATGGATGGCCGCAATATTGCCCCCCACGACAAAGGTAGCCAGAGGTAAAGTGCAATCGCCGGCAGTCTGCAAAGGATGCATTAACAGTGAAGGAAAAAAGCGTTCCAGATTTAAAAAAACCAGAACCAGTCCGGCTAAAGTGGCAATTACCGGCGGGTTCAATAAACTCCACCAATCAAATCTCTTGGCCTTGGTGAATGTCAACATGTACACGCCTAAAGAAAACATCACCAGGTTAAATCCCAAAAGAAAAAGGAATAAATAAATAAACATCACATCCGCTTTTTCCGGGGTCAATAATGAAGCCAGAAGAACCAACGGTAAATATCCGGAATTTTGAAAAGAAACCAGGCTTAAAAACTGCAGTTTATGCTGCGAGCCCTGGACAAAACCGCTGAAAAGCCAGCCTACCAGTAATCCCAGTAAAGTTATGGCCAGGCTGATAAGCGGAAACACCCACCAATTGGGAAACGATTCAAAACGGAAATCCTTGAGCAGCCGGAAGAAAATCAAAAGCGGCAGGGTCACGTCAATGACCAAACGGCTCAAAGCGTTTAACCCTTCTTCTCCCAGGAAATTGCGTTTAATAAGAAAATATCCGATCAATCCCAGGATAAAACTTTCACCAACTCCGCCAGCCGTGATTTTAAAGGCATTCCAGAACACTTTTTTCCCTCCTGAAAGTATATATTATAACAACAAAAATTGCCACCAGCAACGAAAAGAATAATGTTTAGGAGCGGCTTGACAGGAGATTAAGAGTAGATTATACTTATTGGATATTGCGGAGGTGGCGGAATTGGCAGACGCGCAGGTCTCAGAAGCCTGTGCCGCGAGGTGTGAGGGTTCAACTCCCTCCCTCCGCACCAAATTAAACGGCTGCAAAAAAGGGTAAAATAAAAAAGTGAACTTCAGTCAAGAGGTTTACTTTTTTTACCATAAAAATAAAATTGTTACTTTCAAGGGGTTAGATTTTTAGTATTGTATGCGCTAAAATTAGTCACATCCTGCATTGTCTTTTGGCCGGCTTTAGAAAAACTAGTATCTTTCGTAGCACCGATAAAATCAATAGGTTTTGCCGCTGCAGCTGCAGCTCCCGTTGGCCTTGACAAATTTTGTTGAGCACCGACAAATTCAAGGTGCTTATCCAACCCTAACGTGTCGCCTACGGCCTTGGACCAATTCGTGGTAACTATGGACTTGTGGATCTGGGAACCTGCGCCAATTGCTGCTCCGGCAGCAGTTCTGGCTACTCCACCAGGGTTATTGAGAATAGATTGTCTCCAATTCGCGTTAGCCACTTGATTACCCAGAGTAGGATTTGCGGTGGCCCAACCTACCGCTCCCCCCGTGTAGCTCTTAACCGTACTTACCGCGCCAGTCGCCCAGGAACTAAAATCATCCACCAAATTTCCGGCAAATAGTAAAGACGGAAAAACCAAAATAGCAATTAATAATAAAATCATTAGGCCGATATTTTTCATAGCTGCCCCCTTTTATTTATTTTGCTTATCAATTAACTATAACCTATTTTGGGGGGGATTACAAGATGAGGACTTGATGGTTTGAAAGCCTTTTCCGGGTTTTTATTTCTTAATCCACTTTTGGCAGGTTTCTTTGTAAACGTTGTAGGCGGGCTTCTTGGAAAAGTCGTTTCTTATCAGCCCGAAATGGTCAACCCCATTCTTCCAGTGTTGATTGGTATCCCGGAAAAACGCCCAGAACACTATTTCTACAGATTTATCTTTTAATAGATTACTATATACTTCTTTGACCCAGCGAGCCTGGTCTTTTTCGGACGGGTTCTTGCCCATCCACCAGTTTTTCACTTTTTTGCCTCTTTTAACTCCGGGACAGCCGATTTCGGTAATACAGATCTTCTTGCCTGCGTCTTTGTTCCTGGCCATTACTTTTTGAGTAAGCCTGACAAAAGCCTGCACTCTTTTTATTGCCTGCGAATCCAGCGGAGTCTCAAAAATATGGATATTCATAATATCAAAATATCCCTGGGCGCCGTTATCGTAAAGATGATTGACTCCGACCAACCCGCCGGGTAAGGATCAATCTTCTTGAGCTCCGCATAAACTTCTTTCAAAAGATTAACATAGCCTTTCATCCCGTCCTGGGGATTCCAATAAGTCTGAGAATCCGGCTCGTTCCAAAGCTCCCAGTATTTAACCTTGTCCTTATACCGCTGGACAACGCCGCTGGCATATTTCAAGAAAAAAGCGTTATCCGGGTTAGGATAATTCCAGGTTTTCTTCGGAGAGGCCCAGTCCGTGCAGTAATCCAGGATCCCCAGGATCTCGATTTTATTCCGGGATAAAAGATCGACCAGCGCGTCGTATTTGGCATAGTCGATCTTGCCCTGCGCGGGCTCGATGTCCTGCCAGCCAAAATCAACCCGCACAAACCCCACCCCGGCTTCTTTCATCAGTGCGATCGATTTTTCTAAAGATTCCTGATCCGGATACTGAAAATTATTCCAGGAATGGTTCCAGTGCAAAAACTCCAGCACTCCAAAAGGATTATTGATCTTGTTCTCTTCTGCCCGAGCCATAGTCTCTCCTGTGCCTAAAGAAACTGCCAGTAAAAGTAAAAAAATTAAAAGTTTATTCATGCGGCTTGTCCTCTATATTTATATAATCGTCAAAATTGATCTTCTCCCCCAATTCCTGTTTCACTACCCGGATCCGGTCAGGCACGTAGGGGTGGGTTTTAAGGTAATTTTTCGGCTGTAACGGCTTTCTGCGATTATGCTCTTCCAACTTTTCTAAAAACGTGATCATGGCCCGGGGATTGTAACCGGCAAGTTTGGAGTAACGGGCTCCCAGTTGGTCGGCAAGAAGTTCATCCTCACGGCCGTAACCCAGGTACAACTGGGTAAAAGCAAGGTCCGCGGCAACCCTGGCCTCGCCGGAAACAGGGACAGGAATAGTAAGGATACTCGCCAGAGAATAACCCATGGCTGCCTGCAATTTTTTGATGCTGTGGCGGGCCACGATATGGCCGACCTCATGGGCCAGGACCGCAGCCAGCTCGTCGTCACTGGCTACCCGGTCGATCAACCCTTTATTGACGTAAACAAACCCTCCGGGCAAAGAAACTGCGTTGATCTCATCATCGGCAATAGCCTTGAAGCTGTAATCTATATCTTTCCTGTCGGCGACCGCGGCGATCTTCTTGCCGATAATCTGCACCCTGTTCTGAACCAGGGGATCATCAACCAGTTTAACCTGTTTTTCCATTTGCCGGGACATGGATTTACCCAACTCTACTTCCCGGTCGGTGGAATAATAATATGATTCCTGCTGGCCGGTAACCTTATTGTACTCGGTGGAACAGCCGGCTAAAAAAGTCACAAGGCCACAAAGACACAAGGACACAAGTAAAAGCTTAAAAACCTGGATGCCCATGTCTTTAAGCATACGGTAAAGCCTGCGTACAGGAAGACCAACAATATTGTAAAAACATCCTTCGATTCTATTGATAAAAAAAGCGCCCTTGCCTTGAATATCGAAAGATCCCGCCTTATCCAAAGGAGAAACAACTTTAAAATAAGCGTCGATCTCCCGGTCAGAAAGCTTATCCATGTAGATCTTCGTTTTCTCGCAGCATACTTTGATCCGGTTATTATCCTTATCCAGGACGCAAAGTCCGGAATAGATCCATTGCGGCCGGCCGGAAAGAGTTTTAAGCATGCGATGCGCGTCTTTAAGGTTTTTGGGTTTACCGAATACCTGTTTTCCGCAGACCACGATGGTGTCCGCGCCGATAACGACTCCGGATTTAACCATATGGGAAGCAGCTTGGGCTTTGAGGCAGGCGTTTTTCTTAACCAGGGCCTCGCAGGAAAGCCCCGGAGCAATTTTAGTTTCTTTTACACCGCTGGAAACCACTTCGAATTTCAACCCAAAGATCTCAAGCAGCTGCTTTCGGGCCCGGGAATCAGAGGCTAGAAAAATTTTTCTCATTTGGACAAAGCCGCGCTTTCTCCAGCCAGATAGCCCGTAGAAAATGCCGCTTGCAGGTTAAATCCACCGGTATCCGCGTCCACATCGATCATTTCACCGCAGAAATACAACCCCTTGACCCGGCGGGATTCCATAGTCCGGGGGTCAATATCCTTTAAGCTAACCCCTCCGCGGGTGATCATCGCATCCTCCAGGGGCCGGGTGCATTTTATTTCCAGGTTGAACCCCTTAAGCAGATCGACGATCGCTTTGCGTTCTTGCTGGGTAACTTGATTGGCTTTTTTGTCGGCAGGTATCTTAAGCCTGCCCAGAAAGATCTTTACCAAAGATAACGGCAGAAGCTCTTTTAAAACATTATCCAGATTCTTCCGGGCCAGATCATTGAATTCCCTCAGCAATCGATTTTCCAGCTGCTCCCTGGATAAAGCCGGTTTAAAATCGATTTCAACCCTGATCTTAAGCTTGTCCAGGATCCAATCAGCGATCTGTCCGCTTAAAGTCAAAACCAGCGGTCCGGAAATCCCGAAATCAGTAAATACCATTTCCCCGATCTCGGAAATTATCTCTTTCTTGCCGCTGGAAAATCTAAGCCGTATGTTTTTAAGGGTCAAGCCTTCGGGAAGTTTGAAATTTTCTTTTCTGATCTCTAAGGCTACCAGCCCTGGCCGGATAGGGGTGATCTTGTGGCCGGAATTTTGCGCCCAGAATAATCCGTCACCGGTTGAACCGGTAAAGCTGTAGGTCACACCTCCCGTAGCCAAGACCACTTTATCCACATGAACAACTTCGCCGGATTCCAAACGCACCCCGGAGATTTTTCCGGCTTTGACCTGCAATCCGTTGACAGTAACATTATATGCCGTCATTACCCGACTTTTAACCAGTTGTTTCTTCAGAACCTCAACAATACTGGCCGAGCGGTCCGTCTCCGGAAAAACGCGGTTCTGCCTCTCGATCTTCAGGACCAAACCTCTTTCCCGGAAAAATTCGATCAGTTCCCGGTTAAAAAATTTCTTAAAAGCATCTCTTAAGAACTGGCCGTTCGCGGAAAACCTTTTGAGAAAATCTTCCAACTCGCAGTTATTAGTTATATTGCAGCGGCCTTTCCCGCTTAAGAGAAGTTTGTTGCCGGGGAGAGAATTCTTTTCAATAAGGACTACTTCCGGGGTGAACTGGCTGGCCCGGATAGCAGCCATCATTCCTGCGGGACCTGCGCCTACTATGATTATCCTGGACATTGTTTCCTTACTTATCATTAGACGCCGAGGTCCGTTAAACTGAAGATTGATTCCAATTTCAGACCGACGCGGGCCAGATTTTCTTTTGCACCTTCATTGCGATCAACGATAACAATGGCTTTTTCGGCTATGACTCCCAAGGAGTCCAGAACCTGTTTAGCCTCGACCAGGGACTTGCCGGTGGTAGCAACGTCGTCCACCAGAACCACCTTGTCCCCCGCTTTCAAAGCCGGGCCTTCTACCTGACGCTGCGTTCCGTGCTCTTTAGCCGTTTTACGCACGATAAAAGTTTTTATGGGAGGCCGGCTCTGCATATGGCTTAAACAAGCCACCGCTCCGACAATAGGGTCCGCTCCCAGCGTAGGCCCCCCGAAGCCTTGGAGGGTATCGCCTTTGATCATCTCTAAAATTATGGCCGCGATCAGGTATGCGCCTTCAGGGGTCATGGTAATAATCCTTCCGTCCAGGTAAAAGCTGCTTTCCTTCCCGGAAGAAAGGATGAATTTACCTTTTTTAAAGGCGTCTTTCTTAAGCAAGCCTAAGAGTTTTTCTTTTAATTGAGCTTTATTTAAGGCTTCCATAGTGGATTTATTTTACTATCCTTAAACGATAGTGTCAAGAAGCAAGTCCAAAGATTGACAAAGTTCTTTTTAATTGTTATTATAGGTAAAGGTGCCAGATGAAGAAATTCATCGTTAAGCTCATTATTGGTCTGAAGGATATCATTTATCCCAAAACCTGCCTCATCTGCAAGCAAGATCTAGCTTCCACTTGCGTGGATGAGCTGGTTTGTGTTAAGTGCTGGGCAAGCATTAAAAAGAATACCCCTCCTTTCTGCCATCGCTGCGGAAGGAACCTGGATAAAGAATCCTTAGCTAAAACTTATTGCTCTGGGTGCCTTAAGAACGAAATGCATTTTGACCGGGCTTTTGCCCCTTGTATCTACGAGGGGCCTATAAAAGAACTGATCCACGAGTTTAAATACAGGAAAATTGATTATCTGGCCGCCACCTTAAGCGGACTGATGGTAGATTTTATCCGCGAGTACGATGTACCGATGAGCTCCATAGACGTAATAATCCCGGTACCCTTGCATCCGGCGCGCTTGCGGGAAAGAGAGTTCAACCAGGCCGAATTACTAGCCGGACACATCGCGCCGTTTTATACTAAAATTGTTTCAACGGATAATCTGGTCCGCCTTCGCCATACCAGGACCCAGGCCGAACTGCAAGGCGCTGACCGCCTCGAAAACGTTAAAGACAGTTTCTCGGTGAAAATGCCCGACCTGGTTAAAGGAAAGAACATTTTACTCATTGATGACGTCCTGACTACCGGGGCAACAGCCTCGGAAGCAAGCCGGGCATTAAAGAGCGCCGGAGCGAACAGTGTCTTCGTCCTGACTCTCGCGAACTAAAAATCCATGAAAATATTACGGGATTATTTTTTAAAAGAATTTATATCACCGCTGATCCTGGCCGTGATCGCGCTTAGCTTTGTCTTTACTCTGGGCTACCTGGTCCAGATCGCCTACCTGGTCATCAATAAGGGCGTTAACATATTCAGCGTGACCAAGCTGTTCCTGTTACGGATCCCGGCGATCATGATCTACATCCTGCCTATTTCGACTCTGGTGGCCATACTTTTATCCATGGGGCGGCTTTCCAGCGATAATGAGATCGTGACTATCCGCGCCAGCGGAGTACACTTGATAAACCTGGTCAAGCCGCTTCTGACTTTAGGCCTATTGATGAGCTTAGCCATGGTCATCTTTAATGACCGGTTCATCCCTTATGCCCATTTTGAAAGCAGGAAAACCCTGATCGAGGTGGGAATGCAAAACCCCGCCGCTGCGCTCGAGCCGGGAGTATTCATCAATTCCTTCGACAAATATATCATCTTTATTTACTCCATTG
>JAPLLS010000051.1 GCA_026387435.1 Candidatus Omnitrophota bacterium | reverse complement strand
CTGTTTTTCCTTGGCGGTCTTTACGTCTTCAAAACTCTTATTGAGCTCGCCTTTATCGGTAGACCTTTTAATCATCCCTTTATAATCAACAAGTTCGATCTCCACGATGCCCTGGAGCTTAGCAAACTCGTCGAACTGTTTTTGTATGACCTCCTGGTCTCCGGTCATCATCGGGTATCGAATGGCGGTCATTACTGTATCAGATAACTTTTTGCCGGTATCTTTTTCCCCGCTTTTAAGAGTCGTATTCTGATAACTCACGTTCATAACCGTGATAATCAACAGGATCGCGATCAACCCTAAACTCAACGAAATCGTCAATTTCATTCCTATAGATTTACTCAACGTTTTAAACATCTATTCCCTCCTCTTTGTGGTATGACCGCGTTTTATATAGTATAAATTATGAAGACAAAAAAATCTATTTTAAACAATAAGGGCACAAGCAACATGTTTGCCTGTGCCCTTATTTTGCATTTAACGTACCTTCTTTAAAATTAAATTAACAAATGTCATAAGTAAGAACAATGTTAATTTTCGGTTAAAAATCGGATGTTTTGTGTGTCTTCATACAAACATGGCACTTAATGCAAACATCATTATCCTTGACATAAGACTTCATCCCGGCTTTCACAGCCGCGTCTCCGGGATTGTTGGCGTGCAGACTTCCTGGGCCGTGGCAGGCTTCGCACTGTTTGTATTTAAGCTGCGGGGTGACTTCATCGGAAACAAATCCGCCTGGCTGGCCGTATCCGGTGGCGTGGCACTTAAGGCATTCCGCGTCTTTATCCTTACCGCGCATGACCAGAACCGACCAGGCTTTGGAGAATTTGCGGCTCTCGAAATCTTTAGTCTCGGAGGGATGACACCCTTTACATTTGTCAATTCCCACATATGTCGCTTGGCTCTGCGCCGAAGCCCTGGAAGCATGGAAAACAAATAGCCCGAGCGTCAAGAAAACAAAAGAAACTAACACTGCCAGAACTAACCCTTTTTTCACGAGGCACCTCCTTTTAACTGTTTGGTTTTATTCCTCTTATGATATTAAATAACCCGGGCTTTGTCAAGCATTTTCATTTGCCGGTTAAGAATTTTTTTCGTTTTTATCATCCTCATCTTTGGAATTCATGCTTTTCTTGAATTCCCGGATCGCTTCCCCCATGGATTTGGCGATCTGCGGCAGCTTGCCGGCCCCAAAAAGAAGAAGCACGATCAACAAAATCACTACAAGTTCAGGAAACCCGATCCTGCCACCCATTTTATTTCCTCCTTTCAATAGACATAGCTACAAAAATACTCACTCCGTAAAGGACCAGCAAAGGAACTGCCATTACTAATTGCGAAAAAACATCCGGGCCAGGAGTCAATGCAGCAGCAACGATAAAAATGATGATAACAGAAATTCGCCACTGCTCCTTCAGCATTTTGGAGCTAAAAATCCCGATCTTAGTCAGGAAACCCACCGCCACCGGCAGCTCAAAGATTAACCCGAAAGATACGGTAAGCGTAGTGACGAACGAAAGATATCGCGAGATCGTGATCATCGGCACCAGCGTATCCGAGCCGTAAGCAAGAAGGAATTTTACTCCCGTCGGAATAACAAAAAAATAACAAAATGCCGCTCCTCCTAAAAAAAGTAAAAATGATACCGCGGTCACCGAAAGGATAAACCTTTTCTCTTTCGGCAGAAGGCCGTGCTGAATAAAACTCCAGACTTGGAAAAGAACAATTGGAAGGCTGGCCAGCAATCCGAGGAAAAACGCGATCTTGATCCTGCACCAGAAAGCCTCGACCGGCCCGGTAAAATAAAGTTTACCTATAGGTTTGGCCAGATCCCGGATAACCCGGTCTACGGCCGAATAACAAGCCACGCCGCCGATGGTAACGGCGATAAGCGCATAAGTAAGCCGCTTGCGTAATTCCCCGAGGTGTTCAAATAATGATACCGGCTCATCCAGGCGCTTTTGTTTTTTCTTTGGCGCCGGCTGTTCCAGGTTTATCTTCGTCTGTATATCCAAGTTTTTCCCTGACCTCCTGTTTGATCTCCTCGGGAGGTTCCTGGTCTAACGCGTCTTTTAAATCCATCGTAGCCTGTTTGAAAGAGTGCATGGCCTTACCGAGCTGCCTTCCTATTTCCGGCAAACGCTTAGGGCCGAAAACCAAAAGGGCCACGATAAAAACTACCATTAATTCCGGCATACCGATATTAAACATCGCGCACCCCTTTTTTTGTCTCCGATTGATTGCGGCGGCTGGCGCATTCCAAACTTCCCTTTTCGAGGAGTTCTAAGGCATGTTCCATTACCGGCAAAACAACCTCTAAACACTCTCTTACCGCTTGCGGGCTGCCCGGAAGATTGATGATCAGGGATTTCCCCCTGGTGCCGCAGACTGCCCGGGATAACATGGCATTGGGAGTTTTTTCCAGGGAAACCCGGCGTATCCTTTCCGGGATCCCCGGGACGATCCTGTCCACCACCTGCAAGGTTGCTTCCGGGGTAACATCGCGTAATCCCAGGCCTGTGCCGCCGGTAGTAACAATAAGCTGACAATTTTTGACATCGGCAAAATCAACTAAAGCCCCGGCGATCTCCTGGAGCTCGTCGGGAACGATCTTATATTCGGAAGAATCTACTTTTAATTCAGCTTTGATTATCTCTACGATAAGTTTACCGCTTAAATCTTCCCGCTCGCCTTTAGAGCCTTTATCGCTGACGGTCAGGACCCCCAATTTCATTCTACTACCTCGATCCCGTCGCCCACCTTAACTGTGCCGCCTTTGAGCACTACAACAAACAACCCTTCCCGGGGAAAGACACAATCTCCGAGCCGGTAGAATACGGCGCAGGGCTTCAAGCACTGTTTTCCGATCTGGGAGATCTCCAGCAGGATCCTTGTGCCGATCTTCAGGCGGCTCCCGACTTTTAATTGTAAAAGATCTATGCCCTCGGTGGTGATATTTTCCGCGAAATCGCCCGGCCCGACATTCAGCCCTTTTTCTTTCATCTTTTGAATTGATTCTGCGGCCAGCAGACTCAACTGCCTGATCCCGGTATCCACATGGGCGTCGCCGACCAAGCCCCAATTCTCTTTGAGCCTAGCTTGGCCGATATTCTTCTTGGGCACGCCTTTTTTCTCGCTGGTACATACCGCAATGACTTTTCCGGACATAACTTTAACCGCTCTTTCGTAAATACAGGCCGCTTGCGCCGCCTTTTTTCTTCAGCAGGCAAATATCCGTGATGACCATATCGCGTTGGACGGCTTTGCACATATCGTAAATCGT